>JALTYD010000199.1:6942-10584 GCA_027046525.1 Pyrodictiaceae archaeon | reverse complement strand
CTTATAGATCGTACTTTTACCACCACAATATAATTTACCCCTATAGTAGTTTCTAGTTCTGGGGTTAGATATGGGAGGAAGACAACGTACTAGTCTCTTTATAACAAAGGAAGAAACTAAGACGCAGCAGAGGCAAGAAAGAAGACAACAAAAACAAAGACAGAAACAAAGAAGAAAGAAGTAACATAGGATAGTTTTTAAGGGGGCTAGCATAGAGAGCGTTTGATGGTTCTAAAGGAGTGGTGGCTAGAGATGGGTGCTAGGAAGAAACACGCGCCACGAAGAGGAAGTCTAGCAGTTAGACCTAGGAAGAGAGCTAGTAGATTAGTACCTAGGATAAAATCATGGCCAGATGTAGATCTTGAAACTCCAACACTACTTGCTTTCCTAGCATATAAAGCTGGTATGACTCACGTATACTTAATTGATGATACACCTGGTTCATACACCTATGGCAGAGAAATCTTTGTACCAGTAACAATCCTTGAAGCTGCTCCTATAGTTGTTGGAGCAGCTAGATTCTATGGATATGATCCTAATAGAGGCTTGTATACTTTAACGGAAGTGTGGAGTGATCCAAAAGAGCTACATGAGAAATACAATCTTGATATCTACAGATTAGTACCCAATTTTAGATTTAGCGATACTGAGAAGAAGCTCAACAAGGTTATAGAGGACATAGATAAGATAAAAGAAGTAAGAGTAATAGCTTTAACACAACCTCGACTTATCGGTGGTTTAAGCAAGAAGAAACCAGATGTAATTGAGATAGCAGTAAGAGGTGGATCTATAGAAGATAGAATAAAATATGTTTCTAAAATCCTAGGTGGTACAGTAGATGTCAGAGATGTGTTCAGAGAAGGACAACTAGTAGATGTCATAGCTGTTACTAGAGGTAAAGGCTTCCAAGGCGTGATAAAAAGATTTGGGGTAAAAGAGCTTCCTAGATGGCATAAGCATAGGAAAGGAAGTAGAAGTGGTCCTGGTACTCGTGGACCTGCAACATCATTCTCATGGAGCGAGGTCCCACAGCCAGGGCAGATGGGCTTTCATAGACGCACTGAGTATAATAAACGAATACTAAAAATCGGAGATAATGGTTTAGAAGTAACACCTGCTGGAGGATTTCTCCACTATGGTATAGTGAAGAGTAGTTACGTAATACTTGCTGGTAGTATTCCAGGTACTCCTAAGAGACCAGTTGTACTAAGATACCCGGTGAGACCAGCATGGATACCAGAATCTCCCCCGAGAATAACATATATCAGCCTCCAGAGTAAACAGAGCAATTAAGGTGTGGCGACCAGCTATGGAGAGAATAGTTGGTACTAGTATGTTCCTCTTACTAAGTAATACTAAGAAGAAAGTTCCTATCTATAATGCAGATGGTGAACCTATAGGAGAGGTAGAGTTACCTGTCATATTTAATTTTCCTATAAGGAAAGATCTGATTAGAAGAGCATTTCTAGCAGAATTTACAGCGAGACTTCAACCCAAAGGTCGAGATCCACTAGCAGGAAAACGTACATCTGCTAGGAGTTTTGGAGTAGGTCTTGGTATAGCTAGAGTACCTAGAATACCTGGGCTGGGGCGAGCAGCTTTTGTGAATTCAGCTGTTGGCGGACACTTAGCTCATCCACCTAGAGTCGAGAAGAAAATCCATGAGAGAATAAACAGAAAGGAGAAAAAACTTGCTACAATATCTGCTCTTTCAGCAACATCTAGCATAGAAATGGTGAAGAATCGAGGTCATATTTTTAATGCAGAAACCCTACCTATCGTTGTAGATGATGAAGTCGAAAATATGATAGGTAGGACAAAGGAAGCTAAAGTATTCCTAGATAAAATAGGTGTATGGCAGGATATAGTCAGATCGAAAGAGAGGACACGTATAAGAGCAGGAAAAGGGAAGAGAAGAGGGAGACGGTACATCGAGCCTAGAAGTGTACTATTCATAGTTAATAACCATAACTCGCCATTAGCACGTTCAACTAGAAATCTACCTGGTGTTGATATTGTAGAGCCATGGTTAGTAAGTATACTACACTTAGCACCCGGTGGAGAGCCTGGGAGACTCACAGTAATAAGTTCTTCATCTCTAGAGGAGCTAGCTAGAAGGTTTAGTAGTATTCCAAAGGTGGTATGATGAGAAAAGGTCCGTGGGAGATAATAATTAGGCCTCTGCAGAGTGAGAAAGCTTTAAGACTAATTGAACAACATAATACCATAACGTTAATTGTTGCCAGAGATGCTACTAAAGGCGATATTAAAAGAGCAGTAGAAGAAGTCTTCAATGTGAAAGTAGAAAAAGTGAGGACATTAATAACACCACGAGGAGAAAAGAAAGCATATGTAAAGATAGCAAAAGAGTATAGTGCAGCTGATATTGCTGCTAGCTTAGGCGTATTATAACCAAGAATCCCAACTAGTAAGATATTAATGAGCTGCCTTCATTACTTGTTTATATGGAGCCCGTATGAGGGCCCAGTGTCGCTGGGCACTATGAATACGGGAGGCTCCACCCCTAGGCTTTCTACAATTCTCGAGAAGCCTATTACACGTATATTTATTTAGGGCTACTAGCAATGGGTTAGCTAGTCGGGATTCACTATAGGTGAACAAGTTGCCGACATGGCACTATTCGGTAAAGGTAGAGGACGAGGATAGAGCAGCTAAGGCTATGATATGGGATGCTCCAATCTCATACAAAAAAGTGGTAGAATTAGCTAGGCTACTTAAGGGTATGAGATTAGATGAAGCTGAGATGTTTTTAGAAAAAATAGCATCTGGGAAAGAAGCTATTCCTCTGAGGAGGTATCATGGAAAACAAGCACATAGGAGAGGATTAGCCGACAGATACAAATGGCCTATTGGTAGATATCCTGTAAAGGCAGCAAATATTCTCCTTAAACTAATAAAAAATGTAAAGAATAATGCAGAAACGAAAGGTCTAGAAACAGAGAAGACAAAAATAGTACACATCGCTGTACACAAGGGAAGAATTCTAAAGAGGTGGATGCCTAGAGCCTTTGGTAGATCATCTCCAAAGTTTCGACACTATTGTAATATCGAGATTATAGCAGTAGAGGAGGAGTAGCTAGATGGTTCTAATTAAGAAGTTCTTCGTGAATAAAGGATTATCACAAGTAAAAATAGACGAGTATCTAGCAAAGAGGTTTTACCGAGCTGGATATGCTGGTGTCCATATTTTCAAGTTCCCCATGGGAACAAGGATAATCATCTACGCTGAGAGACCAGCCATGATCATTGGTCGAAGAGGAGAAACTATCAGAAAACTTGCAGCTATTTTTGAGAACTTCTTTGGACTACAAAATCCACAGATAACTGTTGACAGAGTAGAAAACCCTGACTTAAATGCACGAGTAGTAGCGTCAAGAATCGCAGTATTCCTAGAAAGAGGTGCATACTTTAGAAGAGTAGCTAACGTTATGGCACGCCGCGTTATAAATGCTGGAGCAATAGGAGTACAAATACAGATAAGCGGTAAATTGAGGACAGAAAGAGCAAAATACGAGAAACTGCGCTGGGGGAAAATCTATACGACAGGCCATCAAGTTGAACACTTAGTTGATAGAGCTGTAATGCATGTAACACTAAAACCAGGTGTCTATGGTATAGAAG
>JALTYD010000199.1:1881-6932 GCA_027046525.1 Pyrodictiaceae archaeon | reverse complement strand
TACGAGTAAAACAACCTGAAGAAGTAAAAGATGTAGTAGAAAAATTCAAAGTAGCTGCCGAGGAAATTAAAGTAGAAGAAGAAGTAGAGTACGAAGAAGAGGAAGTACCCAAAATAGAGCTTGAAGAGGGTAAATAGTTATGCCTAAGATAATGCTGAGGACTAGAGACCTTAGGAAAATGAGTAGAGAAGAACTAGAGAAGAAACTAGAAGAACTAAGAGAAGAACTAGCAAAACTAAGATTAAAGTCAGCTGTAGGTACTCTGGATAACCCAGGTGCTGTTAGAGCAGTTAGAAGAACTATTGCACGCATACTAACTATACTAAGAGAAGAGGAACTTGGGGAGAGAAAAGAATAAGAGAGACTGCATATATAAGAAGAAGCTACTCTCTCGTACACTTATTGGATTAAAAGTAAAAATACTTCTCCATAATGATCCTTCCCTTAGGAATATAGAGGGGGAAATAGTACAGGAGACAAAGAAGTCTATTATTGTTAGGAAAAACCAAGGAGAGGAAATCACTATACTGAAGCTCTATGGCTTGTTTGTCTTAGGAAGTGAGTCAGGTCCTAGCGTTATTGTACACGGAGAAGATATATATGGGACTTTGCTTGAACGTCTTAGGAGGATTAGAAAACGCCGAGTGGTGTGCTAAGAATTGCCTTCAGTTACTAAGAATGTAGGAATAAGAGGAGTTGAACCACCTACGACAATATGTGACGATACTAAGTGTCCTTGGCATGGTAGTGTAAGAGTGCGGGGGATAATACTGCGTGGAAAAGTAGTAAAGGCTAAGATGAAGAATACAGTTGTTGTTGAACGAGACTACTTATACTATGATAAGAAATACATGAGATACGAGAAGAGAAGGAGTAGAATACATGCTCATAACCCACCATGTGTTAGTGCAAAAGAAGGTGACGAGGTAATAATTGGAGAAACAAGACCTCTTAGCAAGACTGTTCATTTCGTGGTAATAGGTGTTGTAAAGAGAGCGAAAGAAGACTAGGGAATGAGTAAAACACTGTATAAATAAACCTCATCATTTTATTAGCTAGATATTAGTCAGTGATTGAGGGGGATACACGTCTATGCCAAAAGGAGAAGCTAAGGGTGTACCACCTAGGCGTAGAATAGCTGTAGGTGTACAGGCTGGAACATATGCAGTTGTAGCTGATAATAGTGGTGCACGCGAAGTTATGATCATTGGTGTTATTGGATACAAAGGTAGGCTTAGAAGATTACCAGTCGCTTCTGTCGGCGATATGGTAGTTGTAAGTGTGAAAAAAGGTACACCAGAAATGAGAAAACAAGTAACTCGAGCAGTAGTGGTGAGACAAAGAAGACCTTATAGGAGGCCTGATGGTACATGGGTATCATTCGAAGATAATGCAGTTGTTATTGTTTCTCCCGATGGAACACCGAAAGGTAGTGAGATTAGAGGGCCTATAGCAAGAGAAGCTGCAGAGAGGTGGCCGAAGGTTGCAAACATTGCAACAATTATAGTCTAGGTGGGAAAATGACCACTCTAACTACATCTAGTCAGCCCCGTAAGCAGAGAAGAGAGCTATTTCAATCACCACTCCATATCAGGCAGAAGCTTGTCTCTGCACCACTCAGTCCAGAGCTCAGAAAGCAGTATGGGATACGATCGCTACCTGTTAGGAAAGGTGATGAAGTAATCATTATGAGAGGTGATTTTAAAGGACATAAAGGTAAAGTTGTTGATGTTGATTTAAGGAATCTAAGACTACACATCGATGGCGTAACAAAGACGAATGCTCGTGGTGAACCACGCTACTATCCTATTCATCCCTCTAATGTAATGATTGTCTCGCTCGATCTAAGTGATAAGAGAAGAAAAGAAATCATAGAGCGGAGGAAGAAGCAGAGAGAATTACAATTAAAATTGTTGAAAAGTGAGTAGCGTAGGGGATGAACAGAATGGCTAGAATGGGTGGAAGAAGACATTTAAAGACTTATGCAGCGCCTAAATTTTGGCCAGTAAGAGAGAGAGTCGGTGTATTTACTGTTAAGCCGAGTCCAGGTCCTCATCCAGCAAGTAGATCAATACCATTACTTATCGTTGTGAGAGATATACTCGGTTACGCAAAAACAGCTAGAGAAGCACGTAAGCTTATTGGAAGAGGCTATTTTAAAGTTGATGGAAGAGTACGGAGAGACTATAAGTACCCTGTAGGATTAATGGATGTACTAGAAGTCACTGAGACAGAAGAATACTATAGAGTAATTCCTTATCCCACAAAGTTTATGATTCTACATCCTATTACAAAAGAGGAAGCTTATTTTAAGCTTGGGAGAATTGAAAATAAGAGTACTGTCAGCGGAGGACATATACAGCTACATCTACATGATGGCAGAAATATATTGATCAAAGTATCTGATCCAATGAAACCAGTAGAAGCAGAACCTTATAGAACACTTGGTACTCTTAAAATATCATTACCGGGTCAAGAGATTTTAGATTATGCACCCTTAGAAAAGGAAAGCTTAGCTATTATCGTTGGAGGACGCAACGTAGGTAGAGTAGGTAGGATAATAGATGTACACAAAGCAATGGGGAGGAAAAGGAGTATTGTGACTTTAGAAGATAAAAATGGTGATAAAATACAGACGAGTCTAAGCTACGTATTTGTTATTGCAAAGCCGGGAGAAGATCCATGGATTAGCTTGCCAGAGGGAGCGTGGAAGTAATGAGCTCAGGAAGAGATGATAGTCTACCGATTCCACTAGAAAAAATAGATGAGATTAAATCTAAATGGAAAAATCCTATGATGAAACCTCGTATAGCTAAGGTTACATTAAATATTGGTGTAGGAGCTTCTGGAGAGAGACTCGAGAAAGCCGCAAAAGTCCTAGAAATGTTAACTGGTCAAAAACCATCGATTCGAAGAGCAAAACGTACAATAAGAGATTTTGGTATTAGAAAAGGCGAACCAATAGCAGTTATGGTTACCCTCAGGGGAGAGAAAGCAATAGAATTCCTCGAGAAACTCTTCACAGCAATAGGTAATAAAGTAAAAATGACCCAGTTCGATGAATATGGAAATCTAGGTATAGGACTTAAAGAACACATATTACTGCCTGGTGTTAGATACGATCCAGATATAGGGATTTTTGGAATGGATATATCAGTGACTATAGAAAGGCCTGGCTATAGAGTTGCTAGGAGGAGGATAAAGAGAGCTCATATCCCAAGGAGACATAGAACAACAAAAGAAGAAGCAATGGTTCTCCTCCACGAACTCTTTAACATAGCTATAGAGTAGGGTGTTAATTTATGGGTAAGTTTAGACCACCTAGGATTGTTAAGTATGGGAGAGGAGCTTATGCTTGTCGTAGATGTGGAAGTCATGATGCTATTATTAGAAAATATGGAATTATGTTGTGTAGACAGTGCTTTAGAGAACTAGCAGTAAGTCTAGGGTTTAAGAAGTATTCATGAGGTGTAGTACATGGTTATGCTAGATACTCTTGCTAATGCAATAGCATCTATAGTTAATGCTGAGAAGAGAGCAAAACGCGAAGTAGTAATAATGCCTGCTTCTAAACTCATTGCTAATGTCCTAAGAGTTATGCAGAAAGAAGGATACATAGGAGACTTTGAATATATAGACGATGGCAGATGGGGAAAAATAAGAGTAACACTGCTTGGCAGGATAAATAAAGCTGGTGTAATTAAGCCACGATTTCCAGTGAAATATCCAGAGCTTATTAAAATGCCAGAATGGCTAAGAAAATACTTACCAAGTAGAGATATAGGAATTATCATACTATCAACAAGCCAAGGAGTTATGTCACATAAAGAAGCAATTTCTAAAAAAGTTGGAGGAGTAGTACTAGCATATGTTTACTAGAAGAAGATAGTAGATCAGAAAAGGAGGCTGATAAGAAGATGGCAAAGATACCGCACGTGCTAGAAGAAGTAGAAGTACCAGAGAGTGTAGAAGTTGAGATTAATGGGATGAAAGTAACAGTACGTGGACCACATGGAGATCTTACGAGAGACTTCTCTCATGCTAGAGGAGTTATCATAAGATTTGATAAAGAAGAGAGGAAAGTAGTGGTTGAAACATTCTTCGCTGATAGGAGAAAGAAGGCGCTAGTAGGGACTATAGCATCACATATAGAGAATATGATAATAGGTGTTACTAAGAAGTTCTACTATAAACTGAAGATAATATATACACATTTCCCAGTTAATGTACGCATAGAAGGAGATACACTATACATAGAGAATTTCCTCGGAGAGAAAGCTCCAAGAAAGGCAAAAATACTCTCTGGAGTCGATGTGAAACTTAGTAAAGACGAAATTACCCTCGAAGGAATAGATATTGAAAAAGTAGGCCAGACAGCAGCTAACATAGAACAAGCAACGAAAGTAAGAGGGAGAGATAGGAGAGTATTCATAGATGGAATATACATTTACGAGAAGGGGGTAGTTTCATAGTGGAGAGGAAAGATCTAGATAGGCTCTTGAGAATCAGAGCTGCTCAAAAGAGGAGAAAACCTACATTTCTTAGAACACTGTGGTGGAAATTCGCTAAGTTCAAGAACAACCCGAAATGGAGAAAGCCTAAGGGGATTGATAATCCTATGAGGCTTCGAATCAAAGGATATCCTCCACTCGTAGATATAGGGTATAGAACGCCATCGGAAGTAAGAGGTCTACATCCAAGCGGCTTAAAACCAGCAGTAGTTTCTAGTATTTCTGATCTACAAAAACTGGATCCTAGTAGACACATAGTTTATCTATCTTCAAAACTCGGTCTTAGGAAGAGGATGCAACTGATAGAGGAAGCTAGCAGACGAGGCTTTAAAGTAGCTGGTGTGAGGTGATAAATATGCCTGATCTAAGTATGCAGAGGAGAATGGCTGCAGAAATACTAGGCGTAGGGGCTTCGAGAATATGGATAGATCCTGGGAGACTTGAAGATGTATCTTCTGCTATTACTAGAGAAGAGGTTAAAAAACTCATAAAAGAAGGTGTTATCCAGGTAAAACCCATCTGCTCACCCTCCAGAGCACG
>JALTYD010000199.1:0-1871 GCA_027046525.1 Pyrodictiaceae archaeon | reverse complement strand
ACGATGGAGAGAAAGACACCTAGAGAAGAAAAAAGGAAGACATAGAGGACATGGAAGAAGAAAAGGAGCAAAAAATGCTAGAAGAGAGAGAAAAGAAGAATGGATGAACAGGATTAGGAAAATGAGAAAGTATCTTAGGTTTTTGAGAGAACAAGGTGTTATTGATAGAAAGACTTATAGAAAACTCTATCTATGGGCTAAAGGTGGTATGTTTCCAACATTTAGATCGTTACAGAGATGGCTCGAAGAACATGGATATCAAATAAAAGTCTCAAAATAGTTCTCCTTTTCTAGAAGCAATCCTTATTTTGTTGAAAATCGCTACTATGCTTACAGCTGGATATCATTGGGTAACGAGGTAGCAGCAATGGCAAAAGGGCCTAGATATAAAGTGCCTCGAAGGAGAAGGAGAGAAGGTAAGACAGACTACCGTAAGAGATATATAATGGTTCTTTCGGGAAAGCCTAGGTTTGTTGTTAGGTTTACTAACAAGTATGTATGGGTACAAGTAGTAAAAGCTACTCCTAGAGGCGATATAACAATTGCTGCTGCTCATAGTAGAGAGCTTGTAAAGAAACTGGGGTGGAAAGGTGGTACAAATAATACTTGTGCAACATATCTGACGGCATTACTTGCAGCATCTAGAGCTCTAAAAGAAGGTATTAACTACGCAGTACTTGATATAGGGTTACGTAGAGCTGTAAAAGGAGCAAGAGTATTCGCAGCTCTCAAAGGTGCTATAGACGCTGGGATGGATATACCTCATAGTGATGAAATTTTACCTAGTCAATACAGGATAGAGTGTCGCCATATAGCAGACTATGCTCTAAGTTTGAAAGAACAAGACCTTGATCGCTATAAAAAATTATTCAGTCATTATATAGTTAGAGGTCTAGAGCCAGAAGAGATAGTTGCACACTTTAACGAAATTAAAAATAGAATAATGGAAGAGTATAAAGTGGCTCCTCGAGAGGAGAAGTAGAGGAGGCTGTTGTGAGATGGGTTTATCGCCATACGAAGTAGAGCAAGAATGGATACCAAAGACTTTTGTAGGAAGATTAGTGCGTGAAGGAAAAATAAGGAGTATTTCAGAGATCTTCGAACGTAATCTACCTATACTTGAGCCAGAAATAGTCGATTATCTTGTAGGGCCAGAGCTCAAGGTAGAAACTGTTGATGTATCACTAGTACAGAAGATGACAGATGCTGGGAGAATAAACCGATTCAGAGTAGTAGTTGTTATTGGGAATGAAGATGGCTTTGTAGGTGTAGGCCAGGGAAAAGCGCGGCAAGTCAGAATAGCTATCGACAAAGCAATTAGAAACGCTAAACTAAACCTCGTACCAGTACGTAGAGGATGCGGCAGCTGGGAGTGCCTATGTGAATTCTCGCATAGCGTCCCCTTTGTTGTACGTGGTAAGAGTGGTAGTGTTGAAGTAGTACTAAAACCAGCTCCTCGTGGAACAGGACTAGTTGTTGGAGATGCTGCAAAGGTCGTTCTCAGACTAGCTGGTATTCAAGATGTATGGTCGTATACTAGAGGAGATACACGAACAACTATTAATTTCGTAAAAGCTACCTATAATGCGTTAAGAGAGACTTATAGGTTTATAACACCGCTAGAATGGGGCAGATAAATACAAGGAGGATAGCGCAATGTTGTCCAATAGCGGTAATGCTGAGAAGAAAGTAAAACTTTATGCTATTATAAGACTACGTGGAAGAGTAGATGTATCCCCGGATGTAGATTATACTCTAAAACTACTAAGATTGCATAGAAAAATGCACCTAGTTCTCTACCCTTCTACACTCCCAGGGATAGAAGGTATGCTACACAAAGTTAAAGACTGGGTTACATGGGGTGAAATAGA
>JALTYD010000198.1 GCA_027046525.1 Pyrodictiaceae archaeon | reverse complement strand
TAGGTAGTCTCTACTCTACTGGTGGTTTTATACATGAATACTATTAGATCTAGACAAGTCTATAGGGGTAGTTTTAGAGTCGACAGAAATTTCAGCCTCGATGATACAGGTAGAGTTTATAGCTTTGGGTGGATGTACTCTCCTACGAATAAGTTCTTTCTAGAACTATGTAGTGGTTCTATAGCAGAACTAAGACAAGATAATGATACCATATACTACTCTATCTACTCGACTAGTTCTAAGTGCTGGGAAGATGTCATAGATATGATACCGTGGATGATAGGTGCTAGAGAAGACTACAGCGATTTCTATAGACTAGGTAGAAATGATATACTGATAGGTGAAGCTATAAAACTACTAAGAGGTTATAGACTTAGAATTTCTAGTCCCTGGCAGTCAGCAATAATAGCTGTTGCACAACAAAATGCTAGTTTTAGACAAGGATGGTGGATGGTCTATAGGCTGTACTTAAATACTTCTAGGAGAATAAGACTCCCAAATAATAACATATTTCTCGAGACTCCTCAGCCTAGTTCTATTAGTGAAGAAGCTGCTAGGCTTTCAGGATATGGGTATAGATCTAAGACTCTCACTAGAGTAGCTAGACTAGCTGAGAAGTATAGTAGTCTAGATCTTGTCGAAGAACTACCTAGAGTAAAAGGTATCGGTGTTTATTCATATAATCTCGTGAGACTATTCTCACTCAGAGACTATTCTGCAAAACCTATTGATAGATGGTCTGAGAGGCTCGTCGCTGAAGCATATAAAGTTGAACGTAAGAGAGTAGTAGAAGTACTCGAAGAAAAATTTCCTGGCTGGGTAGGACTAGCTGTACTATTTATGACAATTGCTTTTGATGCAGAAGTTATTAGTAGAGCTCTAGAGAGGCTACAGAAGAAACAGAATAGACCTGGTCTAGTAGAACCTAGTCCTATAACGTTATGGAAATATACTCCTCCGGAGTAGATTATAATGATGCTAGTCTAGCAATAGGGGTTACTTGGCGTGGAGCTGTTAAAACCTAGACTCATAGGCTTACTAGAGATATTTACTGCTGCTTTTATATGGGGGAGTATAGCTATATTTGCTCTCTTATCTAATCTACCATCGCCTATATTTGTCTTCTATAGAGTACTAGTTGTTTCTCTAATATCAATTGTTATTACTAGATCTAGTCTCTTAGAACTCCTCGGTTTTCTCAGAGAGAGATACGTTCTCATCAGTAGTATGATGCTTACACTTAACTGGGTACTATTCTTCTGGGCTGTAGAACTAGTACCTGTAGCTACAGCAGTATTCATCTACTATACGGGTCCTGTTTTTGCAGCAATACTAGCAGCTATTATCTTGAAAGAGAAACCCAGCCTAGTAGGTAGTCTAGCTATTGTACTCGCACTAGTAGGAGTAGCTCTAATGCTTCTTACATCTGGGTGGATAGGCGGCGAAATACTAGGTGTAGTTGTAGCACTCGGTTCAGGTCTAGCTTATGGACTACTTAGTGTAAGTAGTAAGTTATCCTCGACTAGTACTCAGATTAGTCCACTAAGTCTAGTATTTCTACAATCAATAGTAGCAGTTATACTTCTATCTCCATCACACATAGTATTTGAATACACTTTATCAACTAAGACTATCCTCATAGTTGTTATTGTAGGTATTATTCATACTCTCATAGCCTTATATCTATGGTATGATTCTCTCAAGAGACTAGAAGTATACATAGTATCAACGATATCGTATCTAGATCCAGTATTTGCAACAATACTAGCATATCTCCTCCTAGAACAAGTACCTCAGCTCTACAACATAGCTGGTGGAATACTCATACTAATCGGAGGAGTACTTGTTAGTGTAGAGACTCTAAAGAAATAGACTACTAGAGACTATATTACTCCCAGGCATATATATTATTAGATGAAGGTAGTCTCCTAGTACGTATTCTACTGAGGGGCTCCTATATGCGTATATATAGAGTTTCTGCACCATTATCAGCAACACTACCAGGACCAGCTGCTGGAGTTATAGGAGTATCGCTCGATAGAGAACAAGTGAGAGTTACTGTCAAGTATATGGGTCAGGATGGTGTACGTGTAGATGTAAAATGTAGAGATAAAATAGCTCAGAAAGCATCCTATTATGCTGCAAATCTCCTGCTAGAAGAACTAGGAGAAGAAGCAGTACTAGATATCGAAGTCGAGCTTACAGAACCAGTAATTTCTCGTACTGCTAGTACA
>JALTYD010000197.1 GCA_027046525.1 Pyrodictiaceae archaeon | reverse complement strand
ACTTAGTTCTTTTGTAGCTGGTTGTTTGGTCTTTCTATTCTTTACAAGTTCTATTCCAATCATTAGACCTTTTCCTCTTATATCTCCTATCATCTCTATCTCGTTCATAGCTTCTTGTAGTCTTTTTAGAGTCTTTTTACCGAGTTCTGCTGCTCTTTTACAGAGGTTGTTTTTCTCTATAAAGTCTATGACTGCTAATGCTGCACGCGCAGAGACAGGGTTTCCTCCAAATGTAGAAGCATGGCCTCCTGGTTCTATTGACATTATATTGGCTTTTCCTACCACAGCGCCTAGTGGTAGCCCGTTGGCGATAGCTTTTGCTAGTGCTATAGCGTCTGGTTCAGTGTTCCAGTTCTCTATAGCGAACCATCTACCTGTGCGGCAGAAACCTGACTGAACTTCGTCGGATATTAGTAGTATTCCGTGTTTATCTGCTAATTTTCTAAGCTTAGGGAAGAAGTTGTCTGGTGGTACGATGTATCCTCCTTCCCCTAGGATAGGTTCAAAGATAAATGCTGCAACTTCTGTTGGGTCGATATACTTGCTGAATATCCAGTCTTCTATATAGCTGATTACTAGTTCTCCACATTCATTAGGATCACTAGTTTTGAATGGACATCTGTAGGGATAAGGGTAGGGGACATGAATAATACTAGGTAATAGTGGTGAGAAGTTTTTCCTCTGTACAGGTTTACTAGATGTTAGTGATAGCGCCCCCATAGTTCTTCCATGGAAGCTACCTATGAATCCAATAATGTATTGTCTCTTAGTGCTGTAACGTGCTATTTTTATCGAAGTTTCTATACTTTCTGCACCACTATTTGTGAAGAAGACTTTGCCTTTATCATTCCATGGAGCTATTTTTACTAGTTTTTCAGCTAGCTCAACTGCTTCTGAGTAGTAGAAGTCTGTTAAACTGTAGTGGAGAAATTTTTCTATTTGCTTTTTTACAGCTTCTAGTACCCATGGATTATTTGAGCCTACATTTAGTACTCCTAGGCCAGCGTTTAAATCTATGTATGCATTACCATCGACATCGTATATAATGTAGTTAGTAGCTCTATCCACTACAAGTGGATACCATCTAGCAAAACTCTGCATTAGGACTTCTTTGTCTCTTTCTAGTATTTCTTTTGCTTTACTACAGGGAGGCTCACACATTATCTTCGGCTTTGATAGGTTTTCGCCATACAAATTTCTTCTCCCAATCACTTGATACAATGACTAGGTAACTTTAAAGGTGAGGCTTTTGTTGAGAAGCTTTGGGGATAATATGAGTGGAGAAACTTCGGAGAAGCCATACTATATAGGGCTAGTCATAGGATATAGGAGGGGCTTGAATACACAGTATGAAAATCAAGTACTTTTAAGAATAGATGGTATTAGTGATAGGAGTAGTGCTTCTCGGTTAATAGGGTGGAAAGCTCTCTTCGTAGATAGTAAAGGTAACAAATTCTATGGGAAAATAATAGGTGTACATGGAAACAAGGGTGTAGTTATAGGAGTATTTAAGCCTAATCTGCCAGGACAAGCTATAGGGAAAAATATCTATGTGTATCCAAGAAATGTAAAAATTGTACTAGAATAAATCTACGAGTAGTATTATTCTTCTATATCTATGTTCACTAGATATATTGGTGTTTTTTGGCGCTCTTGTCCATTATGTAGTTTCTTTAGGTATGAAGCAAGAACTGCCGGTCTAAAATTTTCAGAGTTTAGTGAGTCGAGATCTACCCATCCAATTTTTAGGTGGTCTTCTTTTGGTATGAATTGTGTCTCGCTACTTGGGCTACAGAGAAAATAGAAACCTATTTCGTGTACAATACCACTTCTTCTCTTATAGAATGACTCAACTACGAAGTAGAGTTCGGCATTATCCACTTTTACTATCCCTAGTTCTTCTCTGAGTTCTCTTTCTAGGCCTTGTAGTAGTGTTTCATCTGCACGAATACGCCCTCCTGGCAGTCTATAGAAGTCTCCTTTCCTACTGAACTGGACGAGTATCTTATCGCCATTTATTATTATACATCTACTTGTCACCCTAAAGAGCAAAACAAACCCCATCTAGGGATTTTACACTCGTAATGTATTATATTCTACACGTTCCCTCTTATAGGAGCCTCTCTGCGTTTCTAGTTATTCTTACTCCTTCAACGCCTATTTCTGCTACGTAGGTAGTATATCCTAGTTTATCCATTATCTGTTTTATTTTCTCTGTTTTTGAAACTTCTGCGAGA
>JALTYD010000196.1 GCA_027046525.1 Pyrodictiaceae archaeon | reverse complement strand
CATGCTGGGTTATAAGACCTGGTTCTCTAGCAGCTACAGTAGTACCTCTAATCTTATCTAGTAGTGTAGTCTTGCCATGATCTACATGACCTAATACTACTACTATCGGCTGGCGTAGCTGTGGCTTCTTCTCAGTAGACACTATTCTTCTACCCCTATTGTCTAGTTAGAGTTCTGTTGTTTATTAACAACGCTACCTAGTTGTAGACTAGAGCTATACATAATACTAAAAAACCCCAGTAGTATGTGGGTTCATATCTGGCCCAGCCCAGGAGCTATGCCTCCTCGGGCGGGGATGCTGGGCGTAGGCCCGGGGATGAACCTATTAGAGGTGTAGATATACATGCCAGAGTTTAGGATAGTAATTTCAGATCCAAAAGCTGGGAAGAATAGTAGAGAGATACCTGTTAGAATAGTAGGAGACGAAGAGATAGAATATAGAGATGAGCATAAGAGCAAACGATCACTACCTATATGTAGAGTAAACCCTAAGCTTATCGAGATGATCAACCCCGTACATGGAGTAGCAACTATTAGGATTAAGCACGAAGATAAGAAGATAAAGTATACCTGCAGGGTAGTTAGAGACGAATCAGTACCTGAAGATGAAGTTAGAGTAAGCCTAGAATGGCTGGGAGATGCTATTGGGGCAGAATCTACTAGTGGTGTTATATTTAGGGCTAAAGCTTGGCAGATATCTATCTTAGATCCAGATACAGACCAGCTAATAGGCTTAAGGATAGGAGATACATTTGATGGCTCAATAGTAGGTCTTCCAGGCTACAGACTAGAGATTAGAGGAGGAAGCGATAATAGTGGTTTCCCGATGATTCCATCCATCCCAGGTCCTGGTAAGAAACGTGTACTATTATCACAACCTCCAGGCTTCCATCCTAGAGAGGAAGGCGAACGTAGGAGAAAGACTGTTAGAGGTAATACAATAGGACCCGAAATAGTGCAGATAAACACAGTAATAGTCTATCCAGAGGAGAAGTAGATAGAGAGTACTATCTTAATACTCCTAGTAGCTTAACACTAGTAGGGGCTAGTAAGAATTGGCGAAGATAGATAGAGAGGAGATAGAAGCTCAGAGGCGGAGACAGCCAGAGGTAAATATTGGTACTGCTGGCCACGTAGATCACGGCAAGACTACACTCGTACAAGCATTAACTGGGATCTGGACAGCTAGGCATAGTGAGGAACTCCGGAGAGGTATGACTATAAAACTAGGGTATGCTGAAGGCGATATATGGTACTGTGAAGGCGCCGAGGGTATAGAAGCATATCAGCCATTTCCGGATAAATGCCCAGAGGGGACAGCTCCTAAACTACTACGTAGAGTATCTTATGTAGATGCTCCTGGACACGAGATACTTATGGCTACTATGTTATCTGGAGCTGCTCTAATGGATGGAGCACTACTAGTAATAGCTGCTAATGAGAAATGTCCTCAGCCACAAACATACGAGCATACAGCAGCTCTCGGCATTGTAGGTGTAGATAAGATTGTAGTTATCCAGAACAAAGTAGATGTAGTAACGAGAGAACAGAGTATAAAGAACTATGCTGAGATTAAGAAATTCTTATCAGAGACTATTGCTAGAGAGGCTCCAATAATCCCTGTTAGTGCTCTCCATAGAGTCAATATCGATGCAGTAGTTATGGCTATGGAGAAGTTTATACCTACACCAGAGAGAGATCCTTCGAAGCCGCCCCTCATGTATGTTGCTAGGAGTTTCGATGTAAATAAGCCAGGTACACCTATAGATAAGCTACGTGGAGGAGTTATAGGTGGCTCAATTATACAGGGAGTACTTAGAGTTGGAGACGAGATAGAGATAGCACCTGGTATACGTGTAGAAGAGAGAGGACGTATAAAGTATGAGCCAGTAGTTACTAAAGTTACTAATCTGAGATTCGGAGAAATAGAAGTAAGTGAGGCTAAACCTGGTGGCTTAGTTGCTATTGGTACAGAGCTAGATCCATCTTATGCTAAAGCAGATAATCTTGTAGGGAATATTGTTGGTAGGCCTGGAGAACTACCACCAGTATGGAATGAACTAGTTATAGAGTACCATCAGTTTGAGAGAGTAGTTGGTGCACGAGAGTTTATTAGAGCACAGCCTATTAGACCTAGAGAACTAATTATGATAACAGTTGGTACTGCGATAACACTAGGTATTGTAAAGAGTATAAAGAAAGATGTTGTCGAGGTTTTGCTGAGGAGGCCAGTAGCTACGTGGACTAATGCACGAGTAGCTGTTTCTAGACAGATTATGGGGCGCTGGAGGCTTGTTGGATGGGGTGTAGTAGTAGGATAAAACGCGTAGTCTTCGATACTAGTATCCTTATGCTGCTCTACGATAGTGTACCAGTCTTCGAAGAAGTATCTAGAGTACTAGAATCTCTACCTGAGTGTATAATTACTAGACAAGTACTAGCAGAATTGGAGAAGATAGCAGAGAATAGTACTTCTGAGAAAAAGAGAGCTGCAAGACTAGCACTAGAAGCAATAGAGAAGCACAAATGTAGAGTAGTTGAAGTTGAAGCTAGAGATGCTGATGAGTCTATCATCGAGTATGTATTATTTGATAGAGAAGCTATAGCTGCTACTGCCGATAGAGAGCTGCGTAGGAGGTTGAGGAAGAAGGGAGTACCTAATATCTACTATAGAGAGTCTATGCATGGTTTAATGCTTGAAGGCTGAGAAGAGTATATGTATATTTTATAAACCCTAGTATATACCTAGCTAGGCGGTGGAAAGTAGTAGCTTAGCTATATCAACAGGACTATTACACTAAGGTGGAGAACAAGCTTGTATAGACTCTCTAGAGTTAGAGGTATTGTACGTATACCTCCGCCATTCTTCAACCTACCTTTCGAGAAAGCAGCTAAACTTGTATTATCTGAGCGCTTTATAGGTACAACACACCCAGATATAGGTGTTATAATAGCTGTACTAGATGTAAAAGTTAGCGAAGAAGGACGAGTAATACCTGGCGATGGATCAACATACCACGAAGCTGAATTCTACCTCTTAAGCTATAAGCCAGAGGTAAAAGAAGTTGTCGAAGGACAAGTAGTACAGATACAGAGATATGGTTTAACTGTTACTATGGGTCCTATGGAGGGATTTGCACATGTAAGCCAGATAATGGATGAAAGAGTAGTCCACGATCCACAGAGGAGAGCTCTCATAGGAGAGAATACTAGGAGGATAATAGAAGTAGGAGATACTGTACGTGCACGAATAGTATCAGTAGCATACTCTGGTCCTCTTTCTAGGCCACGTGCACAGCTTACTCTCAGACAGCCCTACCTGGGTAAAGAAGAATGGTATACTAGTAGAGAAGAGAAAGAAGAAAAGAAGAAGTGATAGAGTATGGCTCCTAGAGGTGCTAGAGGAAAACCATTTAGAGCTTGTAGAAAATGTAAGAGTCTCATACCGAAGAATGCAGTTAGATGCCCAGTCTGTGGTTCAACAGATATCAGCGATGACTGGGATGGAATAGTTATCGTGATAGATGTAGAGAAGTCTGAAATAGCGAAGAAATTAGAGATAACAAAACCTGGTAGATATGCTATAAAGGTGAGGTAGTATACCTGGTGGTAGAGAAGCACTATGTATGCCAGAAGAATTTAGACCATATCTCTCCTCGATAGTGTTTAGATCTAAGCTAGTAGCAGATACTAGTAGTTATAGACAACAGCTGAGATACGAGAAAATAATCGCTATTGGTGACTATGTTCTAGAAGAACTACTACGATACAGAGTATACCCCTGGCTAGCTATTTTCGATTGCAGAGAGAAGAGGATAGAAAGAGACTGTCCACAGCTACCACATATCTACGAGAAAATCAATGTCTATAATCCTAGATCTACTATAAGCCTAGAAGCAGTAAGAGCTATAAGAGATGGTATTAAGAGAGGAAGAATAGCAGTAGTAGTTGATGGCGAAGAGGACCTACTTGCACTCCCAGCTATAATGTATGCTGATGAATCTATGCTAGTAATCTATGGAATGCCTAATCTATCAGCAGTATTAGTTAGAGTAGGGTATTACGAGAAGAAGACTGCTAGTAGTATTCTCGAGATGTTCGAACCGTGTAGAATATAAACACCTATATAGTTCTAGAGTGTATCAACCAGGCTTGGATACTAGGATTAGAAGAGGGGATCTAGGAGTCTTGTCAACTAGTACAAAGAAGCTACTCGTACCAGAAAATGCTAAGAAGCTAGATGTAGATCTAGGAGAAGGCTACGAAGTATATATAGTTAGTGATAGATACAACAAGCTTATCAAGAGGAGAGAAGTAGAAGCAATAATTATACACATAGGTAAGCCTACGCTTAGTAGGATGAAGCTAAGGTATAGTTTCTCGAAAGCATTTAATGTAGATACAAAAGTACTCTATATCCGCAGTATAAAGACAGAGTATGGTATGAGTAGATCGAGAGTAACTATACATATATATGATACACCTGAACTAGCTCAAGAATTTGAACCTAAGTATATAATCGAGAGAAATAAACTACCAGAAGAGGAAGAAGAGGAGTAGATAACACACGAGGTGTATAGAGAGTGGCAGAGAAGAAACTAAAACTATACGTACATAGACTATACGAAGTAGACTACGAGAAAGGTACTATTAGGAGAAAGAACAAGAAGTGTCCTAGATGCGGATCTTTCATGGGGTTCCACCGCTATCCGCGGCCGAGGTGGCACTGTGGAAAATGTAGCCATACAGAATTCGTATAGTATACCTATCAGTCCTAGAGAACTCTACCCTAGGCTTGACTGGGATAGAGATGTTATCGTCCTAGGTATAGAATCTACTGCACATACATTCGGCGTAGGTATAGCTTCTACTAATCCACCTTACCTCCTAGTAGATGCTCGTTCTACCTATAAGCCTGAGAAAGGAGGTATACATCCGAGAGAAGCTGCGAGCCACCATACTAGGAGAGCACCAGAAGTTCTTAGAGAAGCACTAGAGTACTCTGGTGTAAGTATTAGAGATGTAGATGCTATTGCTGTAGCTCTAGGGCCAGGTCTAGGACCTGCTCTCCGCGTAGGTGCTACTATAGCTAGAGGACTCTCTGTATATTTTGGGAAAAAACTAGTACCTGTTAATCATGCTATTGCTCACCTAGAGATAGGCAAGCTAGTTACTGGTATGAAAGATCCCTTGATACTCTATGTATCTGGAGGGAATACTACTGTTACAGCTCTCGCAAAGAATAGGTATAGAGTCTTTGGAGAGACACTAGATATAGCTCTAGGGAATCTACTAGATACTTTTGCTAGAGATGTAGGATTAGCACCTCCATATATAGTAGAGGGTATGCATGTAGTCGATAGATGTGCAGAAGATGCAGATGAGCCTGTACTATTACCATATGTAGTTAAAGGTATGGATGTATCTTTTTCAGGACTACTAACAGCTGCTGAGAGAGCATGGAGAAGAGCTGGAGAGAGAGATAAACCACGTATATGTCTAGGACTTAGAGAAGTAGCTTATAGTGCTACTATCGAGGTAGCTGAGAGAGGAATAGCACATACGAAGAAGAGAGAAACACTACTGACTGGTGGAGTAGCTGCAAGTCCTATTCTGAGAGAAAAATTTAGAGAGATGGCTACATATCAGAGAGTAAGACCAGGTTATCCTCCAGCTAGACTGTCTGGAGATAATGGTGCTATGATTGCATGGACAGGCCTACTGTACTACTTACTTGGTGTTACAATCGAGGTAGAAGATTCTAGTGTTAGACAGAGATGGAGGATAGACTCGGTGGATACACCATGGTTGTAAGAGAGCTAGGAGAGCCTCTGTATAGAGGTGCTGAAGCATATCTATACGAGTATAACTGGCTTGGTATGAAAGCTATTCTAAAGATAAGAATACCTAAGAAGTATAGACATAGTGCTATAGACGATAAGCTCAGAAGCGATAGAGTCTTCGCCGAGGTAAAAGCAATGTATACTGCAATGGAGGTAGGCGTAGAAGTACCAACAATATACTATGTAGATCCAGTCCAGAAGATAATCATTATGGAGTACATAGAAGGTAAGACACTAGCTCAGCTAGTTAGAGAAGATATAGATAGAGCAGAAGAGTACTCGTATATACTCGGTACATATACTGCTAAACTCCATGAAGCTAAAATAGCACATGGTGATCTCACTACTAGTAATGCTATAGTCTCTAGTACTACTGGGAAACTATACCTCGTTGATTTTGGTCTCGCAAATCTAGGATCTTCTATGAGAGAACAAGCAATAGATATACACTTGTTTATGAGGAGTCTAGAATCAACACACCCAGAATACCTAGAAGATATGCTAAGACCATTCCTAGATGGATATAGTAGTATTAGAGGACGAGAAGTACTAGATAAACTTCTGAGTATTGTCGAAGAGATTAGACTAATGGGTAGATATGTAGAAGAGAGGAGGACAGTATGGGGAAGGAAATAGCTATTGCTACAAGCAATATACATAAGATCAGAGAACTCGAACAAGTACTAAGTAAGTGTAGTATTAGACTTAGACAAGTAGATATCCCAAAAATAGAGATACAGAGTGAAGATCTACAACTAGTAGCTATAAATGCAGCTATAGCAGTGTATAATATTCTTAGAGAGCCAGTAATAGTTGAAGATGCTGGTCTCTTCGTAGAAGCACTATCTGGATTCCCTGGTAGCTACTCATCATATGTCTTCAAGACAATTGGTATTAATGGTATACTTAGACTCCTAGAAGGTGTAGAAGATAGGAGAGCATATTTTGAATCAGTTATAGCTCTTGCACACAATAGAGGAGTTCTATGTGTAAGAGGTAGAGTCTATGGTAGTATAGCTACTGAGCCTAGAGGCTCAGGAGGATTCGGTTTTGATCCTATCTTTGTACCAGAAGGTTCTACTAAGACATTTGCAGAGATGAGCCTAGAGGAGAAAAACAAGTACTCACATAGAGGTAGAGCTGCTAGAGAACTATGTAGAGTAGTAGAGAGAGTAGAGATCTACTAGTACTCGTAGCCTGTTTTACGAGTAAAATCCATCACTGTTATACCTAGAATCTTGTTGTCTTTAATCCTAATGATTATATCGTTCTCGGTCATTATTGCTTCATCTGCTTCTTCTTCCTCGCCAAAGTGTATGTATAGAACATCACTCTGTTTATCGTATTCTAAGTATATCTTCTCTATATCTTCTATGTAGAGACGTCTAGGTTTTTGCTCCACCACATCTCCTCCTCCGACAATATATACGTGCAGTAATAAAATATGATACTCCTATAAGCATTATAATATACGATATTATTTCTCTACTCACTGTTCTCCTCCACGCCACGGTGTATATACAAGTATGCTCTCACTAGGTCTCTCTCAGTAATAATTGCTTTAGCACTACCAGCACTCGTTAGTAGTACTGCTCTCTCTGGAGTCGAAGTTATTATCTCAGCTACATCGCCTAGAGTAGCTCTTCCATAGTCTAGTACTGGGGAGGGAGTAGAGTAGTTTCTTACTTCATCTAGTAGTTCTTCTGGAGTACTAGCTCTAGCAACAGAGTAGAGTAGCTGCGACATAGTAGCCATATAGTATGTATCATCTACTAGTACTGGGATCCTCCTAAATCCTTTCTCTAGCATAAACCCAAGTACTTCTACAATAGTATCGTTTGCCTGGCCTAGGACAACAGGCTCTGTAGAAAAACTACTTGCTTTCTCAGTCCTCCCAATAAGTACTAGAGCGAAATCTAGCTCTGTACATGCAGATAACAAGCGTCCCTCCTCGTCGACAACTGGTAGTATCCATATATTTCTCGATGCTAGAGTAGATGCACACTCTAGGTAGGATAGTTTATGCCTCGCTACTAGAGGTGGTTTTGAAGCAATCTCGTGTAGAGGTGTTTTCATCAACGCTCCTAGATCTATATACTCTATATTTCCAGCTTCTTCGAATATTCCTACTAGGTATCTTGCAATATCCTTACTAGATACTACTCCTAAGAGTATATCATCATCTCCTACTAGGAGTACATGGTTTATACCTCTAATACCAACTACCTTTATAGCATCTACTAGGTGTGTACTCGGTTTAAGTACCTCGTAGAACTTGTAGGTCTTGTACAGACTCTACCATCCCCATATAGTAGTCCTAGATATAGTCTTTACCTTAAGTATAGTATAAGAAGTATCCAATACTTATACATAACTCTAGGCTACTTAGAAGAGAAAAGGAGAGACTATAGAGAGGGTCCTAGAAGTTGACATCTAGCAAGAAGATATACGAGCTATCACCACAGCGTCTCTATGCACGTGTATTCACGAGAATACTAGGAGATAAAATTGACGAGAAAGAAGTAGAATACCTAGTAGGCGAAGTACCACGTAGCGATCTAGGAGACTATGGGATACAAATAGCACGCTTCGCTAAGAGAATAGGTGTAGAGCTAGAAGAACTCTCTGAGACTGTAGCGAGAGAACTCTCTAGAGAAGAAGTAGTAGCAGATACACGTACTATAGGAGGATTTCTAAACATCATACTAGACCTAGAGAAGCTCTCAGAACTAGTATTCACTGCTGCTAGAAACGATAGAGAAGAATATGGGCTCGTAAGAGTAGAGAAACCAGAAAAAATAGTAGTAGAACATACTAGTGCTAACCCAGTACACCCACTACATATAGGCCATGGAAGAAATGCTAGTCTAGGAGATACACTAGCAAGACTACTAAGAGCTAGAGGACATAGTGTACAGACTAGATTCTACATAAACGATATGGGGCGCCAAGTAGCAGTACTAGCATATGGCTATATACTAGCAGGTAGAAAACCACCTAGAAGTATAAAACCCGACCACTGGATAGGACAAGTATATGCAATAACACATACACTAGTAGATATAGAGAATCTAAAAAAAGAACTAGAAAAACTCAGACTAGAAGGTAGAGATGAAGAATATAGAGAAAAACTAGCAGAACTAGACAACCTAGTAGCAAATGCTCTAGAACTCAGAGAGAAAGACCCAGAACTATTCGACAAAATAGCTAACGCGATAAAAAATAGAGACCCAGAGAGAGAAATAGCTACTATAATGAAGAAATACGAATACAGAGAAGACAAAGAAATAATAGATAGTATTAGAGAAGCAGTAGAACTATGCCTAGAAGGCTTCAAAGAAACACTATCAAGACTAGGAATAGAAATAGATGTATGGGATTGGGAAAGCGATCTAGCCTGGAGTGGAGAAGTAGAAGAACTCCTACATAGAGTAAAATCTAGTACCTATAGATCTCTACACAAAGGAGCTCTAGCACTAAATCTACAACAACTACTAGACGATAAAGAAATACGCGAAAAACTAGGAATAAGACAAGGAGAAGAAATACCACCACTAATACTAGTACGTAGCGATGGAACAACTCTATACACTACAAGAGACATAGTCTATACACTCAAGAAATTCAGAGAATACAATGCAGACAAAGTATACAACGTCATAGCAGCAGAACAAAGACTAGAACAACTACAAGTAAGACTATCACTAATAGCACTAGGCTATAGAAGAGAAGGACTAAACACAATACACTACCTCTACGAGATGGTAAACCTACCTGGACAGAAAATGAGTGGAAGAAGAGGAAAATACATCTCTCTAGACGAACTAATAGATAGAGCAGTAGAACAAGCAAAAATAGAAGTAGAAAAAAGAAACCCAGAACTACTACAAGAAGAAAAAAACAAAATAGCAGAAACAATAGGAACAGCAGCAATAAAATACACACTAGTATCAGTATCACCACTAAAACCAATAACATTCAACCTAGAAGAAGCACTAGACTTCACAAAAAACAGCGCACCATACATACTATACACACACGCAAGAGCAGCAAATATACTAGCAAAATACAACCAGCCAATAGAATGGGAGAAAATAGAATACACAACAGCTACAGAAAACCCACACAGAAAAAAACTACTAAAACAACTCTACACATACCCATACATATTCGTAAAATCAGCAGACGAACAAAAACCAGAACTCCTAATAAACCATACATACAACATAGCAGATACATTCAACCAATGGTACACAAGTAGAGACCACGTACTAGGAGAAAAAGACCCAGGAAAAAAACAATACAAACTAGCACTAGTATATACAACAAAACAAACACTAGCAAATACACTCAAAATCCTAGGAATAAAACCACTACAAAAAATGTAATACATAAAACAATACAAACCCCCAAACAACACAAATAACAATACAACCGGGGCCCGTAGCCTAGCCAGGACAAAGGCGCCGGCCTTCGGAGCCGGAGGTCCCGGGTTCAAATCCCGGCGGGCCCGCCACTTATAAACCCCTTATATAAGCCTTTCCCTTCTGTCCCCGATAAGTTTTTATACCTTTGGGACTGTCCCAAATCATGAGGAGAAATGGGACACCCGCATTGTTTCTTGGAGGAGTGGCAGGCAAAGGAGGTTCTTCAGCATCTTTATCGTCAGCACAAGAGTATTAGGAAGCTGGCTAGCCTGTTAGGTGTTAGTAAGAGTACTCTCCATAGATGCTTGAAGGGAGAGCAGCCAATCCCAGCTTCGCTGAGGGCAAGACTCTGCGAATTACTGCCTGAGGAAGAACTCTTACATATATTGAAAGGTAAGGACTTACTAGTACGGTATGGATTATTAGACAGCAATGGTAATATCAATAAAGTTGTT
>JALTYD010000195.1:1229-10742 GCA_027046525.1 Pyrodictiaceae archaeon | reverse complement strand
GTACTATATCTATCTAGATACTAAAATCTAGTTTAAGATTAGTAAGCAGATTTAGAAACTGAATAATACTCTACTCTCTAGTTAGTAGTTAGTTTAAAAACTATCTAACACGTGGTGTAGGTGCAACTTCTTGAGCTTTCATTAGAAGGCGTTGGTACTCTCTTCTATTTCTTAAACGAGGTGATAAGTTCTTCCTCTCTCTACCAGGTATTTTAGGTGTTTGTTTTCTTACTTTACCTGCCTTAGTTAGAGATCCATGGCTAGGCATTTTTATCCCCAGCTCTTTCCTATAGTAACAACCTTATATAGGTTATTTCCTACAGGGTTTTCTATGCGGGTAGTGCGTATTGTATTCTGAACATGGATATGAGCTACTCAGCTCGAAAGGTATAAAGATAGGAGATAGGGTACGTGTTAAGAGAAAAGATGGACTTGTTGTAGAAGGAATACTCCTACCTAGATATTCTATATCAAAGAAGCCGACAATAGTAGTAAAACTAGATAGTGGTTATAATATAGGTATTCGTGTAGACACTATAGTAGACATAAAGATTGTGAAGAAAGAAGAAGTTTCTCTTAAGGGAGAAGCTGGATCTCCAGCTGTTATGCCTCTTATCGAGAAGACAGAGTTACCAGCTAAGAAGCCTCTTGTAGCAATAATTGGGACAGGAGGAACTATTGCTAGCAAAATAGAGTACGAAACTGGTGCTGTGAAACCTGCATTCAGCTCAGAAGAGATACTCGAAGCTGTACCAGAAGTTGGTTATATTGCTGATATACATGCAGAATCTATAATGAATATTCTCAGCGAGAATATGAATCCAGAGTATTGGGAGCAGATAGGGAGGATTGTAGCAAAGTATATCGAGAGTGGAATTGATGGGGTTATAATCGCGCATGGTACTGATACTATGGGCTATACAGCTGCTGCTCTCTCATTTGCTTTTCAAAAACTTCCCGTACCAGTAGTCTTTGTAGGATCTCAGAGAAGTAGTGATAGACCAAGTAGTGATTCAGCATTGAATCTCGTAGCTGCTACACTAGTAGCAGCTAAAGCACCATTTGCTGAAGTTGTAGTAGTAATGCATGGTGAGCCGAGTGATTCGTACATGCTTGTTCATAGAGGTACACGTGTTAGAAAAATGCATACAAGTAGGAGAGACGCGTTTCAAACAATAAATGATATACCCCTAGCCAAAGTGTATCCCTTCGAGCAGAAGATAGAGCTTCTCAAAGAGCCCCTGAGGAAGAGGAGGGAAGAAGAATTAGAAGCAAAGATTAAGTTCGAGAAGAAAGTAGCTTTAGTCAAATTCTATCCAGGGATGGAGCCAGAGATCATCGATTTTCTGGTCGACAGAGGGTATAGAGGTATTGTCATAGAGGGTACTGGTCTGGGGCATGTAGGAGATCAACTAATAGAGCCTTTGCGGAGGGCCATAGAAAACGATGTAGTTGTTGTTATGACAAGTCAGACAATCTTTGGCCGTATTAACATGAATGTTTATTCTACTGGCCGTAAACTTCTATCGATAGGAGTTATACCTGGAGAAGATATGTTGCCAGAAACTGCATATGTTAAACTTTCATGGGTTTTAGCTAATACAGAGGACAAAAAAGATGCAGAGAATCTAATGCAGAGAAATTTAGTTGGCGAGATCAATAGAAGACATACTTACACAGTATATCCAAGGTGGTTATATTGATTCAGAAGAAGATAGATTTATCAAAAATAGATGTAACAAAACTAGGATTAAAGGTAGGGCTAGAAATACATCAACAGCTAGATACTACACATAAGCTATTCTGCGAATGTCCAACAAAATTGGTAGATAAAGGAGAAGCAGAATGGGTTGTACGTCAACTAAGACCTACTCGTAGCGAATTAGGTGAAGTAGATATAGCTGCTCTATTCGAGTGGAGAAAAGGGAGATTATACAAGTATTTTGCTCCACTCTCATCTTCGTGTCTCGTGGAAGGCGATGAAGAGCCTCCTCACGAGCTTAATGCAGAGGCAGTTAAGATTGGTATAGCAGTAGCACTAGCACTAAATTCGAAGATAGTCGATGAAGTCTATGTTATGCGGAAGATAGTTATAGATGGCTCAAATACGACAGGTTTTCAGAGGACAGCAGTAATAGCTCTCGGGGGCTCAATAAAGATACCATCAGGTAAAGTTATTGGTATTCAGTCAATTGCTATCGAAGAAGATGCTGCTAGAAAGCTCAGAGAAGAAGGTAGATACATAGAGTACAATATAGATAGACTTGGTATACCTCTTATAGAGATATCTACAGATCCCGATATAAATAGTCCAGAAGAAGCTTATGAAACAGCACTTACAATAGGTCAGCTTCTTAGATTGACACACAAGGTTAAGAGAGGCATTGGTACAATTAGGCAAGATCTAAACATATCTATTGCTGGTGGAGTAAAGACAGAGATAAAAGGTGTACAACAACTAGAACTTCTCCCTAAAGTCGTTACGTATGAGGCTATTAGGCAGTACCGCCTATTGGAGATAATGAAGGAGATGAAAAAACGAGGTATAACAGAAGACTTAGTACGAAGAGAAGCAAAAATTACTGATATTACTAGTATGATGAGTAGTTCTAAGTCGAGAATTATAAAAAGGACAATTAGCAGAAAAGGATCGATCCTAGGAGTGAAACTCCCGAAAATGCATGGTCTATTAAGTGTAGAAGTGCAGCCGGGGAGGAGATTCGGTACAGAGCTAGCAGACTATGCTAGATTCTGGGGAGGAGTAGGTGGAATAATACATAGTGATGAATTACCAGGCTATGGAATTAGTAGCGAAGAAGTAGATAGAATATACGATGCTCTTAACGCAGTAAAAGGCGTAGATGCATTTGTTATTGTTGCAGATGATTATATTAAGGCAAAAAAAGCATTAGAGGCTATAATTGACAGAGTTGTTAACGCAATAAAGGGTATACCAAGAGAGACTAGAGCAGTACTCCCTGACGGAACTACTAAGTATATGAGGCCACAGCCTGGAGCAGCACGTATGTACCCTGAAACAGATATACCACCTCTAGAAGTTACAAGTAGGTTGATAGATGAAGCTAAGAAGATAAAACCACCACTTCCACACGAGAAACTTAATGAGTTAGTTAGTAAATACAACCTAAGTACTGAGTTAGCCAAACAGTTACTAAGAGATGTTAGAATTGATTTATTTGAAAAATTAGTAGAAACTTACAGAAGTAGAGTTTCTCCAACATTTATAGCATCTCTTATAACAAGTACATTGAGAGCACTTACAAGAGAAGGTGTTCCGACTCATAATATAACAGATCAGCATATAGAAGAAATAATCTCAGCAATTGCTTCTGGTAGGACAACAAAAGAAGCTGCTGAAGATTTGTTAAGGTTTTTCGCGAAAAATCCAGAGTCTAAAATTGATGATGCAATTAAACAACTAGGTCTGGGTGCTCTATCAAAAGAAGAAATCATAGAAATTGTAGAGGAGATCATTGGGGAAATGAAAGATGAAATTAAACAAGCTAGAGAGAAAGCATTCAAGAAGATTATGGGGAGGGTTATGAGTAAGATTAGAGGGAGAGCTGATGGAAGACTAGTTGCTGAGATAGTTAAAGAGAAGATAAATAAGATTCTCGCTGATTCACAATAAATGGTATTGAATCATAAAAGAAGTATAGGAGTATGTATGATCTAGTTAATTGGCAATGAAGATTACTCCCGTCGCTGAATATGATGAAAAGGCATTTGGCAGAGCCCTACTATTCTGGACCAGTACTCTGTGTTTAGTGTAATTACTAGTTTCGCAGAATAGTTGTAGTGGATTTGTTTATTTCGTACTCATACTGTCATAGTGGTTCTGTTTCTCCTACTCTCTCGGTTTCGACAGTTTTTCTATGGACAGCTATTTCTATGATTCTTTCTATGAATTCTTCTTCGTAAGGCACACCTACGAATGCTAGAACTCCGTTGATAACTATTGCAGGTACAGTCATTACATTGTACTTATCAGCTATATCTGGGTTTTCGTATGCTTCTACTATATATGTTATGAAGTCTTCTTTGCCATTCTCTTTAGCTGCGAATGCGAACATGTTTGATATCAAAGCTGCATAGGGGCAGTAGGGACATTGCGGAGTTACTATTACTTCTATTTTAACTGGATTATCAATTTCCTTTATTTTTTCAATTGTTTCTCTCTCGAGTCCGCTATCCTTCTGAGATATACGTATAATAGTTTCTACGAGTCCCTTAAGCTCCTCGCCGCTTGGTACTCCTAAATATCTAATATTGCCATCGAGTAGTACTAGTGTAGGTGTTCTATTGATGCTATATTTTCTAAATACATCTGGTGATTCTTCTAATTTGTATACTTTTACAGATAGAAGTTTTGTATCATTTTTCGATGGAGATTCTTCTACTAAAATATTTACTATTTTTAGCATTTCATCACAGTATCTACATTCTCTACTAGTGAAGATCAGGAGATCGACTTTGCTCTCCATGTCGCTGAGGGCTTGTCTAATAGCATCACGTGTTTCTTCGTCGATTTCCATTCTTATAGGATCGTACACGCTTTGTCTCCTCGCTCTAACACCCAGATACTTCCTAGTATTTATCTCTATCCATAGAAATAAAACTCTCGGCTGGGTAACTTATAGCTTGTATGACTCTACATCTAACAGAATTCTAGGAAATAGTATATCAGGAGGGTGATTGCTTAGTAGCTTTAAGAATTAGTAGAGGCTATTAGTATCTCAAGATCTAGCTAGATCCTGTATATATTGGTCTAGTTATCATTTGGGAAACTTGTGCTCTGTATAGGTTGTAGAATCGGCCTTTTTTGGCTAGGAGTTCTTGTGGTGTGCCTTCTTCAGCTATATAGCCATCCTCTAGTACTATTATTTTATCAGCATCTAGTGCTGCTGTTAGTCTATGAGCTACTATTATTGAGGTTCTTCCTTTCATGAGTTTTTTCATAGCTCTTCTTACTATGTTTTCTGTAGCTGGATCTATACTTGATAGTGCTTCATCTAAGATTACTATGTCTGGGTTTCTTAACATAGCTCTGGCTATTGCTATTAACTGTTTTTCTCCAGTAGAGAGTTTTTTGCCAGCTTCGCCTGCATCGGTGTAGTATCCTTGAGGCAAATCTTCTATAAATTCGTGTATACCTAGCTCTTTACATACGGATATTACTTCTTTGTCAGTAGCTTCTGGTTTGACTATCTTTATATTATCTATGATAGTTCCTGGGAATAAGTAGGTTTCCTGCGGGACGTATGCTATTCTGTTTCTAAGTGATTGTCGGCTTATGTCTCGAATATCTATACCATCGATTAGTATTGTACCTCTAGTTGGCTCGTAGAATTTCATGAGGAGGTTTACGAGAGTAGTTTTGCCCGCTCCAGTATGTCCTACTAATGCTATAGTTTTACCTGGTTCTATGGTTATGTTTACTCCTCTAATTACTGGGTTTCCTGGTATATACTCAAACCATACATTTCTATACTCTATCCTCCCCTCGAGTTTTTTGATTTCTAGTAGATTCTCGTCTTTCTCCTCTTCAGCTTCATCTATAACTTCGTATATTCTCTCAAGAGATGCGAGTGCTGATTGAAGAGAATCGTATAGTGTAACAACATTGTTTATCGGGCCTCTGAACCTCTGTACGTATTGTATGAAGGCTGCCACGACACCTATACTAGTAGCACCTTGGACAACAAGGTAACTCCCATAGACTAGTACTGCTGCAACTGATATTATAGTTGATAAGTTCATTATAGGCCAGAATAACCCCATGTATATAGCAACTCTCATGAATGCTCTCACAGTTTCTTTGCTAGCTCTCTTGAATTCTTTTTCTGTCTCAGATTCTCTGCCATAAGCTTTAATCACCTCTATACCTGAAACACTCTCTTCTACTATGCTGGAAACTCTAGCTATTTTCTCCCTAGTTTCTCTGTATGCTTGCCTCATTCTCCCACCGAAGTACTTAGCTATAACTACCATGAGAGGTATTGTCGAGAGAGTTACTAGTGTTAGTTCGGCATTTAGTATAAACATAGCTCCTACGATTCCTATGAGTGACAGTAGTTCGCCTATGCTTCCAAGCATTCCTGAGACAAATACTTCGTTGACTATACTTGTGTCGTTTATTACTCTTGAAACTAGATCTCCAGTTTGTTTGTCACTGTAGTAGCTTACTTTTGAGTATAGAAGCTTATTGAATATCTTGTTTCTAAGATCGTAAAGAACTTCTTGTCCAAATACCTGCACATACCATGTACGCATTGCCGAGAAGCCCCACTGAGCTATGAGAGTGACTAAATACAAGACTACTATAAGTGGGAGTTCTGTATATCTACCTGGTATTATGTACTGATCTATAGCAACTTTTAGTATATAGGGTGAAGCTAAACTTGCTATTGAAGCACCTATAACACTAACTATTACTATCACTAGTAGTCTTTTGTGTACAAGGATTACGCCTAGGAATCTTCTTAGAAGACTCCATGTTGATGAGTTAGTCATCACTATCACTTCTCATCATGGAATTGTATATCCTATAGTAGAGGCCTTTTTTGGCTAGGAGTTTCTCGTGTGCACCTTCTTCCACTATTCTACCATCTTCTAATACTATGATGCGGTCAGCTATGTTTACTAGCGATGGTCTCTGAGTTACTATTATTGCTGTCTTGTCCTGCAGGATCCCTTTAAGATCCTCTACTAGGGCTTTTTCAGTCTCGGCATCAAGGTTTGATACAGGATCATCTAGGAGTAGTATCTTTGGGTTTCCTACTAGAGCTCTAGCTATAGCTATTCTCTGTCTCTGACCACCGGAAAGTGTTACTCCTTTTTCGCCAACCAGAGTCTCGTATCCTAGGGGTAAACTCTCTATGAAATTGTCTATCTTAGCTATGCGTGCTGCTTCTTTTATCTCCTCTATAGTAGCATCAGGTTTCCCTAACGCTATGTTTTCTCTTATGGATCTATTAAATATGAATGGTTCTTGCTGCACATAACCTATGTGTTTTCTAAGTGACTCTAATTTTATGTCTCTAATATCGATCCCATCTATTAATATTCGGCCTTCATCTGGATCGTAGAGTCTTAGTAGAAGCTTTAGTATTGTAGACTTGCCAGAGCCTGGAGATCCTACTATAGCGATTTTCTCTCCTGGTTTTACTCTGAAGGATACTTTATCCAGAGCTTTTTTGCCAGAGTTATAGCTAAAAGATACATTGTCAAATACTATTTCTCCCTGAATATTGTCTAGTTTCTTTGCATTAGGCTTTTCTCTGACTTCTGGTTCTGCATCTATTATGTCAAAGAGTCTCTTTGAAGCTGCTACTGCACGCTCTATGTCTCCTATAGCGAAGCCTAGTGCCATTAGAGGCCACATTAGAGTTAACATGTAAGCTAGAAATGCTACTAGCACTCCAACAGTTATAGTACCTGCTATTATCCCTATACCACCATAGTATAGTATACCAGCCATAGCTAGGCCCATCACAAGTAATGGAGCATTACCATAGATTGCTGCAAGTTTTGATGCTTGGAGGCTATAATCATAGTATATTCTATTCTCTTCGAGGAATTTCCCATAGACAGTACTTTCTATAGCAAGTGATTTTACGGTCTTAATACCAGCAATAGCACTTGTTACGATGCCTGCTAAGACTCCAGTTTGATGTCTTATTTCATCATGTATAGGTCTTACTTTGGTTCCATATCTAGCGCTAAGCAATACAACTACTAAGATAGTAGCTATGGCTACTAGGCTCAGCCTTAGACTCATGTTAAGCATATAATAGAGTGATACACATATGAGGAATACAGAGTATATGAGGATTCGAAGTCTAAAAGATAAGAACCTTGCTACTCTTTCTGCGTCATTTGTTACACGAGATATCAACTGACCTATCAATGTGCTATCGAAGAACCCCATAGACTGTCTTTGTATTGAGGTAAATGACTCCATTCTTATTGTGTAAATAGTCTCTTGGGCTAGTTTTGTAAGATAATATCTACTGATAAAGCTGAAAAAGCCGCCTAATGCTACAGCTACTATTATTAGTATAGCATAGTAGATAGCTGTCCAGAGATTGTAACCTATTACGCCCTTATCTATAGCTCTCTGTATAAGTACTGGTACAATACCATTAGCATAAGACATTAGTATAGCAAAAGATATCCCTAGTAAGAGCCACAGCTTTTTACGTAATGTATAACTCATTAGCCTGGTAAAGATCCTCCAGCCACTATATTTAGCCAATCTCTGTCAAATGCCTCCAGGTACTTATAGAGAATTGCTGGTTAAATTATTTCAATATTGACTACTCTTGTCTAGTTGACTAAATTACTATCAGTTCTTTTAATAGCCAAATAAATCTCGAGATAAACAACTACTTGTATGTTGGAGTGACCTGTAGTATTCCTGTCTACGAAAGGGCTTAGTAGTTCATAGAGTTCTACCTAGAATACTATGTCAGCGACTATATGCTACATAACTGTTAATAATCTGATATTGTTATAACTCATGTTAAAGGGAGATATAGAAAATGAAAGCTCCAAGTATATTAATGTCTCCATGCGAGGTTGCAGTTAGAAAATATGTACCATCTATAAGGGCAGCTATAGCTATAGTACTTGTAAGAGATTATGGTTTATCTATTTATAGAGCTGCAAAAATCTTAGGTCTGACACCAGCTGCTATTTCCAACTATATTCTAGGGAGAAGAGGTAGTAGTTATACAGATATAATACTTAGAGACGAGGAACTCTATGAACTCCTAAATAGTATAGCTAGGAAGTTTGTAAGTGGCGACTATGATGAACGAGAATTACCAAGACAGATCTGTACAGCTTGTGTAAAATTACGAGAAAAAGTAGGTGATAGTTCCTACGAAATATGTGGCAGATAGAAGAGCTTCAGAGGCCACGGCAAATATCATTGAATACTCAAAATAATTCATTCATCATCAGCTACAAGTACATCTAGTATAGCTTTTGCAGCTGTTTCTATATATGACACTAGCTCTTCATGATGTAATAACTCCTTCTTCTCTGGAACCACGAGATTATCAGAGATTACAAGCAGGGCAGCAGACTGGTATCCACGTAGACTACTAAGAGCATACAAAGTAGCAACTTCCATTTCAACAGCAACAATTCCTCTTCTCGCCCATTTCGATGCAAACTCTTCATCTTCTACGTAGAATGCATCACTACTGAAGACAGGAGCTATTATGACTTTTGAAGAAACAAGATCTTTAACGCGGTTATAAAGTCTCGTTAAGAGGATAGGATCAGGAGCAGTGGCCATACATGCCTCTGGTACATATGCACCTATAGTGCCTCCTTTTTGGTAAGCTGCACCAGAAGCTATCACTATATCTCCTACATCTAGTTCTTTTACAAGCGCGCCAGCTGTACCTAGGCGTACTATTCTTTTAGCTCCAAGCATCCATAGTTCTTCAAAGACTATAGCTGAAGATGGAGCCCCTATAC
>JALTYD010000195.1:0-1219 GCA_027046525.1 Pyrodictiaceae archaeon | reverse complement strand
TTTCCTCTGTAGTCTCCAGTGTAGATAAAGAAGCCTCTCTCTGAATTAACTAGTTTCGAGTCTTCGAGTAGATTCTCTGCTATGAATTTAGCTCGTGCTGGATCACCTACTGCTACTATGTCTCTAGATATTTCTCCTCTGAGCCTGATATGTTGAGGCTTCATAATAGAATACCATTTGTTATGATAATAAGATGTAAATCTCTAGAAAAACTATTAGTTCATGGGCTATGAAGAATCCCCAGGACCTAGCGCCGAGCTATGACGAAGCACGAGCATTCAGAGCCCTAGCTAAGGTAATATATCTCTGTCTACTATACTATATTATTGACCAAGAGGCCAGTGGTAGCTATGATGAGTTGACCGCTGCTTAGGGTAATATTATGCTGTGGATGGTAGCCTCTTAGCTACCACTGGCCGTTAGAGGTAAATGTTTACTACTATGGGGGAAGAGTTATAAAGACTCTTATACTTGCTTAGGACTACTTAGGGATTGTGTGAGTAGGAGAAAGCCTTGGATGGTGCTGAGTTAGCATTAATGGATAAATACTTCGGTAAAATCATCGAGTATATTGTTTATAAATTTGGATACAATATCGACCTAGAAGAAGAATATGATGAACTTCTTCAATTTATCTATAAGCGTATAGTAAAAGCATGGTTTGACGGTAAGCCGCCTTCACTAGACGATCTAGAGGCTAAGTTAAAGAGTATGAGAAGAAAAAGATCTAAGCTAGAAGTAGTTCTAAGCTACTTGGTTAGTATATATGCTAAGCGTAATGGTACTATCTATTTAAAGAAGTATGGAGATCGACGCGATGAAAGATATTATTGGTAGTAGTAGACACGATAATATTATAATCGACTACAGTTAGGATACATTTTCCACATAGTTCTTTTGACTGCCTTAGTATATGCTAGCTATGACGATAGAAGATCTGTTCGCGGTAATTTCTTCATCCAATTAGTTAGTCTGTTGGGGGCAAGTATCGTCATCTCTATTGATTGACTTCCATAGTTAGTTATAGTAGTGGAATAGTTTTTATTATATTGGTTGGGTGGTGTGCTAAAGAAATTCAAATAATAGGAAGATTGAATGTTTTCTCTAAAGTAGGTAGTATGTACAAGAGGATGTAAAAATGACAATGAATAACAGTACTAGTGATGATAAACTCCATGAAATTGTAAAAGATAATAAATTTGTATTAGTACTTATATAT
>JALTYD010000194.1 GCA_027046525.1 Pyrodictiaceae archaeon | reverse complement strand
CTTATAGAGAGAGTATAAATACAAACTTCGCCTTCCTAGTAACTATCAAGCTCACAGACCCACTAGAAGATGCACTAGACTATGGTAAGAGTATAGCTAGATTAGCTACAAAACTAGGAGGAGGTAAACCACTACTACAGAGACTAGGAGATCTACTATCTGGTAGAAGAAGTACATGGGATAGAATAGATAGAAGTATAGTAGAACCAACACTTAAAGACGTAGTACCTGGAGATATCGGTATGGCTCTCCCCCAAAGACTACTAACAGATATACTAGAAGGGCTAGAGAAACTAGACGATCTAGCACCAGGTATCTGGAGTAAACACACTCTACTATATGCTCCTGAGATAAAATACTACTCGCTAAAGATAAGAGTAGAGCCAAAGACTATGGAGACAAACATCGAGAACCTATTCGTAGCAGGAGATGGAGCAGGACTAAGCAGAGGTATAAACATAGCTGCTGCTACTGGCTATCTAGCAGCACAAGGTATAGCTTCAAAACTAGGACTAGAACCAAAACTCCCCGAACCAGTAGAAGAAGAGAGGTGAGTAGTCTCTTGGCAAACAAGTACAAAATATGTCCACTAGAATGGAGGTATGGAAGCCAAGAAATGAGAGAAATACTTAGTAGAGAAAACCTAGTAGAAGCTATGAAGAAAGTAGAACTAGCACTAGTAGAAGCACTAGTAGAAACAGGGATAGCTCCTAGGAAAGCACTAGTAGAAGCACAAAAAGCAGCAGATCGTATAGATTCTAGAATAGTCTACGAAGAAGAGAGAAAAATAGGACACGAAGTAGCTGCATTAGTAGAACTCCTAGGTAGACACGGTGGTAGAGAAGCAAGTAGATGGATACACTATGGTGCAACAAGCAACGATATTATCGATACAGCATGGAGCCTAGTACTCAGAGAAGCAATATCTACAATAAGAGGAAAACTCAGATCCATAGTAGGAACACTAGCTAATCTAGCACTAGAGTATAGAGATACTATAATGGTCGGTAGAACACATGGACAACATGCTACACCTATTACACTAGGCTTTAAATTCGCTAACTACGTCTACGAACTAGCGAGAAGCTACGAAAGAATATGTAGTCTAGAGAATAGACTCATACGTGCTAAACTAGGAGGAGCAACAGGTACACTCTCAGCCTATGGAGAAAAAGCTCTAGAAGTAAGAAGAATATTCTCTGAGAAACTCGGCCTAGAACCACACCCAATATCAACTCAAGTAGCACCAAGAGATTCTTTCGCAGAACTAGCATACATACTAGCAATACTAGCTAGTCAACTAGATAGACTAGCTGTAGAAATAAGAGAACTATCGAGACCAGAGATAGGAGAACTATGGGAAGAAAGACCAGGAGCTATAAGTAGTAGCTCGATGCCCCAGAAAAACAACCCAGTAACAGCAGAGAGAATCACAGGACTAGCAAGAACTACTAGAACACTAGCCCATGGACTACTAGAAAACATAGTACTATGGCATGAAAGAGACTTGAGCAATAGTAGTACAGAAAGAATACTCCTACCACACATCCTACTAGTAGTAGACCAGATACTCACAGATACACAAGATCTACTAGACAGACTGATCATAAGCCCAGAAAACATGAAGAAGAATATCGAAAAAACAATGTACACAACTACTGCAGAAGCACTAATGAATAAACTCATAGAAAAAGGACTAGCAAGAAAAGAAGCATATACACTAGCACGACATGCTACAGGTATAGCTATCAAAAAGAAAATACCACTATGGGAAGCAGCACTATCAATACCAGAAATAAAACAATACCTAGATGATACAGACCTAGAAGAACTCCTTAGACCAGAAAACTACATAGGCCAAGTAAACCAACTAATATCGAGCGCTCTATCATACTATAGAGATATTGTCGATAAATGTGAACATACAAAATAGCAACTCACTCCCTATAGAGAGGTATAATATTCAGCGCTTAGCCTGTTCTTCACAGCAAAACAAAACTGCTCAGACGGTGGAGTCCTCCCAATCATCACCATCAGATATTACACTACTATCCAGCTATAAATCTTTAATAGATTAGCCTATAGCTAGTCTGCTGGCAGCCTAGCATGGTTCTATTGTTGATGGTGGTTTTGTCGTTATAGAGTAGGTAACCATTGATACTAGTGGTATTTCACTAGTAATCCTCCAAGCAATCCTACTAAGTACATCTGGTGGTATTTTAGCCCAATCAGCTGTCATACCGTCTTCGCTCTCAACAATTCTAACAACAACAATATATCCT
>JALTYD010000193.1 GCA_027046525.1 Pyrodictiaceae archaeon | reverse complement strand
AACTCTATCTGCACGATTTCTTAAATCCTCCATGCGCGAGACAAATACTTCTTGTGTACGTATTTCTAGGTAATGTACAATATCTCCCCCTGTTCTCACCGTAGTAACATATCCGAGTATGAAGTCACGGTAGAGTCTCGAAGGATGCCATACAGCGTTACGTTCGATTGCTGTAAGTATATCTTTAGCGAATATCTTAACATCACGTATTATCATTCGTGCTTCTTTACGTAGAGCTTTAAAAGCCCCAACATCTGCTATCCTCGAGAAAACTTTCTCTGGTGCAACGCCTGCATAAGCCATCGATGTAAGATAAGCTACAAAGAATGGAAATTCTTTCTCAACTTCTTCTGCACGTTTAGAAGCTACCATCGAGGGGTATGTTATTCCATACGCGAATATGATGAGAGGAGATACTATAGCACCTAGTAAACCTGTTATCATGACAGCTAGAGGTGTTCTAAAAAGAATACTATACAGGACAATGATTGTGAATGTAAGAGTAGATAACATCATATATGTAAGAATCCTAGCCATATAGACTTTAGGCTGTATATTCATTCCAGCTTTACGTATACCTTCATCGAGTCTAAAGCTAGTAGCTAGCTTCTCAGCGAGAGAACCAAATGCTGAAACAGCTACAAAATCCAGTAAATGAGTAAGAGAGACTCTTGCTTCTATTTTTCTTGTTTCTATCTCAGTTCTCTTAGTTTTTTCTCCTCTACGAGTAGCCAAACATGTACACCACTATACTATGGTCTCGCCTGCTAGTTTTCCACCATAAGCCTCGATTTCTTCTGTAGCTTCTCTAAATATCCTCTCTGGCTCTTGGTAGTATTTGTGGATAATCTCTGCTACATCTTTATAGAAATCTATTCTCCTCAGCTGTAGCCATCTTATAACTACTGCTCGTCTAATGATTTCTTCTTTTACATCATCTATAGTCCATCCACGCTGCTCGGCTATATTCTTTAGGAGGAAACTCTTCTCTATCTCAAGTATATGTGTATCTGTTCTAGGATCCCAGTAGTGTACTTTAACATAATCTCCATGACCTCTTATCTCCCAAGTAGTCGTTATCCTCCTAGCAGGTTCTACTCTACCAGTCTTAGGATCGACAATCTCTACTCTCCTTACAAGAGTAGCAAAATTCATCAATGGAATATAACCCTCCGGTATATTCATTGGCGGGCTTGTCAACCTCTTGATAGCTGCATCTATATGCTCAGCGTGTAGTGATGTTAATCCTCCATGCCCAGTAGCTATAGCTTGGAACAACACATATGCTTCTTCTCCACGAACTTCTCCTACAACTATTATATCTGGTCGCTATCTTAGACTAATCTTAACCAGGTCGTAGAGTGTTATTTCTGAGGCCTTACTAGTACCAAATCCGTAGCTCATCCTAGGTATAAGTTGTACCCAGTTCTCTAGTGGAAGTCTAAGTTCAGGTGTATCTTCTATTGTAACAACTTTGACAGTAGGTTTAAGCATTGTAAGTAGTGTATTAAGTGTTGTAGTTTTACCAGAACCTGTTACACCTAGTACAAGACCTGGACGTTTATGCTCCATGAGAATCCAGAAATATGCAGCTAGCTCCGGGCTCAGACTACGTCCTTCTACAAGATTAGTTACTGTTAGTGGAGTTTCTTTGAATTTACGGATAGTAAAACTAGATCCTCCGGTAGTTACTTCTTTTCTATATGTTGCTGCAAGCCTATGTCCTCCTGGTAGTATAGCATCGAGGACAGGAAAAGCTATAGATATATGCTTGCCAGCCATATGTGCTAGTTTAACTACGAATTTATCTAGATCTTCTTCGCTAACGAATATTATGTTAGTGGGAATATATTCGTATTTTCTATGCCATACGTATACAGGTCTATTGGGTCCATTACAGCTAATATCCTCGATATTTGGGTCTTTCATAAGCGGGTCTATTCTACCAAAACCAACAGCATCTCTCTTGACATAGTACAATATCTTTCTCCAAGAAATACCTGGTGTTCTCCCTAGTCTTATCTGGTACTTATATACAATTTCTTCTGCTTGTTTCTCGAAGTATCTTATAGGATCAGCATCTGCTGGTGGAGGTTCGAGCTCCCAGTAGAGAGCATCCATGATATCTTTGTATATAGTCTGTTCATTTTTTGTCAGTTTTACCTCTTCTACTAGATATAGGTAGTCTCTACGTGTTTTATGGTGCATTATCTTTACATAGACCCATGGCTCCTCTATAGGATACTCTTCTATTACTTCGTATCCTCTGTATCTAGTCTTTATTGCTA
>JALTYD010000192.1 GCA_027046525.1 Pyrodictiaceae archaeon | reverse complement strand
ACCCTATCTAGGAGATGCATCTGAAAGATTCTTTAGAAACAAAATAGCTAGAGCAGGATTCCACGTAGTACCTGGTAGATCGACAGGCGCACCAATAGTCGAAGAAGCATCTGCTGCTCTAGAACTAAAATTGAGAGATATTATACGCACAGGTGACCACGACCTCTTCGTCGGGGAAGTTGTTGCAGCTTATGCAGTAGATGACTTCTCTAATGGAATGTGGAGACTAGTAGAATATAACCCTCTCTTATACCTAGGTCGTACTAGAAGACCTCAGGAGGTAAAAAGAGTATATATAGCAGGAAAAAGCTGGGAGAAAAGAGAAGTAAAATATGCACCACCTCCTCTAGACAAAGCTGCTACAGACCGTATTAGGCTTAGAAACGAAGTAAAAGAAATTGTTAAACAGTCAAAAAATACACAAGAAGCTATAGAGAAGACAAAAGAGCTTCTAAGAAAGATGAACCTAGAAGAGGAAGATGCAGAATACCTTGTTGATGATATTATACGTAGCCTCTAGGAACCACAACTAGATAATTAAAGTATTATAGTACTACGATCAACTCATAATCTACTGGATAGTAGTAGGGGCAATTATGTCTAGATACTGGAAATGGAGAAGAACAAGCATACTATTAGATACAGCCGAAAAACTAGAAGTAGTAGAAATTCCAGTCTACCAAAGCACTGGCGGCCCGCTATTCAAAACACTATATAGTAGTGCATGTAGAATGGATTGCCTCTACTGCCCTCTCTCTTACAATTGTTATACCTCTAGAGAGTTTTGGAGACGCGACAAACTCATCAGAGTATTCATAGAAGCATATAAGCAGAGAAAAGTAAGAGGATTATTTCTAAGCAGTGGACTCTATGCTGATCCTGAAAGAGTATCTGAAGAACTCGTAGAGATAGCAGTAGACCTTAGGAGAATAGGATACAATGGATACATACATGTTAGACTTATGCCAGGAACTCCTAAGAGAGTAATAAGAGAAGCACTAAAAATTACCGATAGAATAGGTATTAATTTAGAAGCTCCTGGCCCTAGCTATTTCCAAGAAATTGCACCTAGTAAAGGTAGATGGCGAACAGATCTGCTCTCAAAACTAGAGCTAGTAGCTAGAGAAGCTAGAAAACCTCTACAAGTTGATACACAGTTTGTCCTAGGCGGTGCTGGAGAGCCAGATATAGAATACATAGCATTAATACACAAACTTGTAAAACAAAAGATAGGTCGGATACATTTTAGCCCCTATACTCCAATACCTGGAACCAAACTTGCTGAAATTAACCCTCATCATACACCTCAGTGGCGAGCTAAGTATCTCTACGAGATATTCTTCCTCATAAAATACTATGGATTTAAGCCAAGCTACTTTATACCTCTTCTTGACGACAAAGGTTGTATACCACCTTCGACTATGAGAATAAAAGATAGACTAGCTGAACTCCACCCAGAATGGTTCCCAATAAACCTTGATACAGCTTCTTTCTACGAGTTATTAAAAGTACCTGGTATAGGGCCAGTAAGAGCTCGAAGAATAATTAATCTAAGAGAAAAAGGTGTAAAGCTAACACCACGGTTGATAAGACATATACTAGGCTCTGCATGGAGAAAAGCACAAAAGTACCTAGATCTATCTACTCAGGGAGAAACCCTCCTGGAGAAGTAGATAGATTTATGCACCAGCTATAGGTATAACGTTAAAAACTACGATAATGAAGCCAATAACAACTAGGAGTAAGCCTATTTTCTCTCGACTCTTTTCTCCAAGCTTCACCATAAACCACATCGATACTAGTCCTGCAATAAAAGACGATAATGCAAGTATAAATACATCTACACTAGATACACTATAGCTACCTAGCGGGGCTGAAAACAGCCTATATAGAGCAGCAGATATTGTTGCTGGTATTCCCATGAAGAAAGAAGCTCTCACACTATCTCTTCCATTGAGACCTAGTAAACTATAACCTGCAATAGTAACTGCACTTCTAGAAAGCCCAGGTAGAATACTCAGACCTTGTAGAAGACCTACAACTACAAAATCTCCTAGAGTAAGACTTTCTACTACTCTTTTACCCTCTACTTTTGATATAGCTAAGAGCAAAAATCCAGTCACTAAGAGAAATACACCAGTTACCAATTCTACTAGTAGCGAGTAACTTAGAGCTACTGACGAAAAATACCTATATACAACAAAGCCAACAGGCAGACTAATAATCAATGGTATAAAAGCTACACGTAACCAGATACCACCTCTTAGAGCATCTATAAACTCTCTATATAGT
>JALTYD010000191.1 GCA_027046525.1 Pyrodictiaceae archaeon | reverse complement strand
GATCGACTGCGTATAATGAAGTTTTTAGAAAAAGTACCAACAAACCTCGTTGATGTACATATCGTAGGACATGATGGAGTAATTGATCTAAGAAAGGCTCTCTCACTCCTGTGGAGTAAATATGGCATAAAAAGCATCTTGGTAGAAGGAGGAGGTTATTTAAATTATAAGTTAATCGAGAATAGACTAGTCGATGAAATCAGAGTAACTATCACTCCATACGTATTTGGTGCTGGAATAGGCTTTATTAGAGATCCCAGTAATCGAGGCTTTACAACAATAAAAGATGGACCTACTTTAGACCTCGTATGTTTCGAGAAATGCCCGTGTGGGAAATGTATACACCTTGTTTACAAGGTTATCAAATCTGATGAGACTACTCTACCAGTGAATATACCAAGTTGTATTAGTGATAAGTTAATAGAAATGAGTAAATATTCTAAAACCTACATTTACTGAGATTACTGAGAGAGGTATAGACATAAAAACTGGTAAGTAGTATGAGACTAGAAATGATTGATAACGATAAACTACTTGAAGATCAAACTAGGACGTAGAGCTATAACCAGCGGTGAGTTCTTTTGAGCAATATTTATGAAGCAATAAATGCCATGAAGAAAGGCGTGCCAGTACTACTCTATGATGATGCAACAAGGGAGAACGAAATCGACTATGTACTCCATGCCTCAAAAATCACTGTAGATAGAATATATGAGATGAGGACACTAGCTGGCGGACTTATATGCTATGCAATACCATATAAAGCTGGCAAGAAAATAGGTCTCGAAATGGGATACAACATTCTCTCTCTATCGCCAAACCTAGCTGAACTAACCAAGAAAACATTGCAATATGGTGATAAACCTGCATTTTCGGTATGGGTCAATCATATAAGAGTTACAACTGGGATTAGAGATAAAGACCGATACCTAACTATTAGAGAGCTTAACAAAGTAGCTGATCTCATTTTCCAAGGTAGGTATAGAGAGGCCCGCAGGAAGTTTCTCAGCGAGTTTACTACACCTGGACATGTGCCTATACTTTTAGGTCAGTACTTAAGAGAAAGAAAAGGACATACAGAACTATCTCTGTACTTATCTATGCTCTCTGGTTTGAGCCCCTCTGTAGTCGTAGTAGAAATGCTTAGCTATGGTGATGCACTGAGTCTAGAAGAAGCGCGTAGAATTGCACAAGATAAGGAGTATCCATTAGTAGAAGGCTCAGATATACTTTATATGGTTGAAAAAATTGGAGAAGATTTGTATTGTAGATACAACATTTGCTAGAGTAGATATGGCTAAATATGCTATTGATAAACTTAGATCTATAATGCCTAATGCAAAGATAATACGTAGAACAGTACCAGGAATAAAAGATATTCCTCTAGCTATCAAACGACTCATGGTTGAAGAAAAATGTGATGCAGGAATGGTCTTTGGCTGGGTAGGACCTACTCTGACCGATAAAATAAGCTATGCTATATATTCCCTAGCAATACAAATTGTACAGCTAGAATTAATGAAACCCATTCTTGATGTCACTCTACATGAGGATGAGAGTAGTAATGAACTAGAACTAGCAAAAATAGCTATAGATCGCTCAGAAAAACACGCAGTAAATCTATACTACCTACTCACTAATCCAGAGATACTTACTAGGTATGCAGGGACAGGGAGAAGGCAAGGATATCCTGATGTAGGCCCTATACCAGTTACTACCTAAAGCTTGTTTTAGCTTAAAATACATAAGATACCTGGTGAGATGTAGTGAGCGTTGTAAGGCTAGGTATTGTTGTTTCGGAATTCAACTATGACATAACCTATTTAATGCTACAACGAGCACTTAACTACGCAGAATTTCTAGGCGCTAAAGTGCTCTATATTGTTAAATCTCCAGGTGTCTACGATATACCGATTCTTGTTGATAAACTTCTAAGAAAAGACGATATTGATGCAGTTGTAGCTTTAGGTGCTGTTGTAACAGGAGCGACAAAACATGACGAGGTAATTTCTCACCAAGTAGCAAGAAAACTTGTTGATTTATCCGAAAAATACGGAAAGCCTGTAACTCTAGGAATATCAGGACCCGGAATGAATAGAGTCCAAGCACTTGAAAGAGTTGATGATTATGCTAGAAGAGCAGTCGAAGCTGCCATAAAGCTTGTAAGAAGATTAAAAAGTATTGAGGAAATAAAACCCGGAGAAGAGCCGATCTATATTGAGTAAAACTAGGCAGATAGAAATTTCATATGCTATTATTGATAGAAACTTTTCACTAATTAAATCTCCATGTATTGAAAT
>JALTYD010000190.1 GCA_027046525.1 Pyrodictiaceae archaeon | reverse complement strand
TATAGTATGTAATATTAAAATGTCTAAAATTCTACTTGTAATTAATTAACTATGCAAGAGAGAATAGATTATAAGACTTATCAACAGACAGCAATAACAATAATACTAGTAGCTAAATAGATTCTAGTGGTAATGTCTATATCTCTATAATACTACTATTAATACCCAAGTACTACATATCATATAAGGTTCGAGGATATTCATTGAGGGGGATGATAAAGCCTGAGCCACGAAGAAGCTAGTGATAATAGAAAACAAACCCAACTCTTTAGATTACTAGAATTTCTAGAGAATACTGGCTATGGACTAATAATAGGTTTTATAATTACGCTAGTATTAGCAGCAGTAAATCTAGCATTTGGGAGAGAAGAACAAGCAAATAAACTAGCTGAATATTCCTATTACATGCTAGTAGGCGGCGTAGTAGCTCTACTACTCTACGAAGCTCTACATACACGATATAGCGGGAAGGAGACAAGATGGACAGAACTAGAACAAGGTTATAGACAGTTTCTAGAAAAACTAGATACTCTACCACTACCACGGCTAAATCTTAAAAATAGTGCTGTAAGACTAGTAGATAATATCCTACTCATAGCTACTATGTATCTATCACTACTAGTGATAGGATTACAATATGCTCCAGTATCTCCTGGTAGGCCGACTCTACCAGCTGGGCTACCTAGTACAGATTCAGTATACCTACTACTCTACACTATACTCTGGGGCTTCTGGATAGTAATAACACAGCAGAGATGGGCTTTACTCATTATCTTACTACTATCGGCTCTCCTAGGTCTATTTAACCAAGTATTCATAGCAATAGCTCTCTTCCTAGCATCATCATATCTATCGTGGAAAAGACATCATCTTCAACTATCTTTCCTCGTAGTACTTCTAGCCTCAATATCTACAGGCATAATCTTGAGATACTCGTTTACTATGAATCAAAAATATGGCTGGATAGCATGGTCTCCATGGCTCTCATCTACTATAATCAGTATATCGGTGGGCCTAGCTTCTTTAGTAGCTTATATTGTAACAACTACTCAAACAGATAAACTTCCAAGTACTCCTAGAAGATCCTCTTCTTCTAGTATATCTACAACCCATACTACAAGTACGAGAAGAACTGTAAAGCTTTATCTCCTATCTACACTAGTACCACTACTACTAGCTGCACTATCTATACTAGTACCACACATAGTACATGGATTCAACAAAATAATATCACTAGATACTGTATTCAATATCAAATGGCTCAGTCTACTTCACCAGAAGAACTACGACGTGTTATTTAGCTCCCAGAGACCACTCTACATACTAGTAGTCCATTCACCTATCTTACTACTCAAAGTAGACCCCATAATATACTTCGACACTATCGTACCACTCATAGGCTTATCACTACTAGCTCTATCAGTATTCTATATGTACAACGATACAATCCACGATAGTACGTTTCCCTGGAAAACAATAGCTGCAACTCTCGCTATAACATACTGGGCACCATACTTTGTATATGCTGGTCTACAAACTAACCTCCTCATACTACCACTAGCTCTCTACTTCGTAAAACTGATATACAGGAGCCTAGAGAGCAACAAAATACCACTAGTAAAACTAATCTCCATATCTACAATCATAGGACTATGGCATCCATGGACTCTTGCATATATAACAGTATCAATTATCCTCCTACTATTCAAGGTACAGAGTGCAGAGAGTCTTAATAAGCTGGAAAAACATCCAAAACTAAAACTCCTACTATACTCTCTAGTACCTGGCTGGATCTCTCACACAGTTATAGCACTAATAGCTAAATCCTCTGGAGTTATTAATGTAGCATACTCGCTAGTTGCAAGTGAAACACCCCTACTATGGAGTATAAAGATATTCATGTGGGGTACTGGTATGAGGCCAGAATACTATCTTCTATCATCTATAACTCTACTATTATACCTACTATATCCTAGGAGATTAAATGTAGAAGATTCTCCGAAATTAACCCCCTGGATAACTACTCTAACACTTCCAGCATTTCTAGGATTACTACTTCCACAGACAAAACATCTACTTAGACTATACATAAATGCACCATTTCCACTACTACTAGTAGATATACTAAGAACTAGCAAGAATAGAAGAATAACTATACTTTTAGCCATACTAGTACCAATACTTACATGGATATACTTCATCTTCTTCGCAATAAGCCCTGAGAGAGTAGCACCAATAAAGGAATAATAAATAACAACCTATCTATTCCCATAAATACAAACACTGCTATTACTACACAGAATACGTATTACGATACATACCCTGCTATGTCTAGGCTAAACATTTTTATAGAATAATGAGAGTGTTTATACCGTAGAAAACCCAGTCTAGCTACACTGTATAATAACTAGGTGATTAACTCCTATGAAGAAGATTGTATTCCTAATAGCAGTACTAATTACAACAATAGTACTTCTCCAAAGCATCTCTCCACTAATAGCTGCCTATAATGCAAAGACTGAATATGTACCAAGTAACTACGTAGTAGATAACATACAACAAGCTACTAGACTTGTACAATCTCCTTCGAGCTCCAATGCTCAAGCCCCACTACTAGCTACTAGTAACTTAGCTACTGGAGTAGTAAAACCAGTACCAGAGAACTTAGATATATCATCTCTAAAACTCGACGAAAAAGAAACATATACACTGACACTAGTAACAGGAGATCTCGTTGTATTATTCAAGAAACCTTATACTAACGAAACAAAAGTAGCTCTCCTAACTAATAAGTACAAAAAAGGCTATACTGTATTTACGACGAAAAAAGGAGAATTGCTCGTCGTCCCTAAGGGTGTAAATGTAACTAAATTTAGTCCTGAAATCTTCAACCTAGAGGTACTAAAACAGTACCAGCTAGAACTAGGTATCAAAGAATTCCCTCTTATCGTTGAACTAAAGAAACCACTAGTAGTAGCTACAGATCCTGAACAACTAAGAGAACTTCTACCTGAAACAATAAGTACATCTGTATACAAGCTAGAAATAATAAACTCGCTAGTACTTAGAGTACCATTTAATAAACTCCCACAAGTATTTGAAGAACTAGCAACATCGCCACTCGTAGAAAGAGTAATGCTAGACTTAATAGTAAAGCCACAAATTGAATCTAGATCACAGCCTGGACAGCCTATCGAAGCAGAGACTTTCAGAAGCGTCCCCTACATTGGTGCACCCTATCTATGGAATCTTGGATATAATGGTAGTGGAGTAAGAATAGCAATACTTGATACTGGAATAGATCCTAGTCATCCAGACTTCTTCGTAGGAGGTCAATCTAAGATAGTTGCAACTAAGAGTTTCGTAGATTATGATTTTGATGGAGTGCCAGACGAGCCTGTAGACGATGGACATGGTCATGGAACACATGTAGCAGGAATAGCTGCTGGTACTGGTGGTTATCTACCGTTTGTACAAGGAGTTGCTCCAGGAGCACAACTAATTGTTGGTAAAGTACTAAGCAATCAGGGCTGGGGCTACTATTCGTGGATAATATCTGGAATAGAGTGGGCGATAGAACAAGGAGCTGATATAATAAGTATGAGTCTAGGAGGAACGCCATGGCAATTCTACGATCCTCTCGCAGCAACAGTAAACAATGCACACCAACAAGGCGTCCTCGTAGTAGTATCTGCTGGAAATGAAGGTCCTGCTGAATTTACTGTAAGTACACCAGGTGTAGCTGAAGGAGCACTAACAGTTGGAGCTCATTATATCGAAGCTGATGATATCATATACTTTAGTAGCCGTGGACCTACACCTAATGGTACACTAAAACCAGATGTAACAGCTCCAGGAGTCTATATCACAGCTGCAAGAGCAAACAATACATACATGGGTCTTCCTGCAAGCCAATACCACGTGATAGCAAGTGGTACTAGTATGGCTGCACCACACGTAAGTGGATTTGCTGCTCTCCTCCTAGAGATGCTCAATGATACTGGAATCCTCTCGCAAGCACAAAGCATGCTAGGAGCAAAGAAATCAGAGATATTGAAGAGTCTAATAGTATCTACAGCAACAGATAGATGGGGCTACCCATGGGGGTATGGTGCAGGTCTGATAAATGCAACAACAGTTTTCGATCTCTTCACTAGCCAGTCACTAATAATCATAAATCCTGCACGCGGAGAACTAGCACTAGATAAGAATAAAACAACGATATTCTTCTTCAACCCATGGAACAAGACATTTAGTCTTAACATAACACCAGTACTTATACCAGGTGTACTCTGTACAGGTCCTCCACTACCAGGTGCAGTAAATGTTCCTCCAAACGTAGTAGTACCACCACTAGGAGTAGCAAATATAACTCTCAAAGTAAACATAACTGCTCTAAACTGTACAGCACCTGCTTATGCTCTCTACCTCTTCTTCACAGATAATATTACTGGCAGACTAGTTGGAAAAGCACTATACGGTATAAATACTTGGAGACCACTAAACTACCAGCCACAAGTATACGTAACACTACAAATAACGTACAATGGAGTACCAGTCTATGCAGAAGTATTTAGTGAAACCTACCTAGACCTCCCATCATTTACACAATGGTACCACCCAGTATACAGTGCTGGAAACGGTACACTAGTAATAGGCCCTCTATTCAGCAATTCTGCTTATCTCCTCCCTGTAACAGTATACATCCCAGATCCAAGCACCTACGGTATAAATGCAGACGCTGTATGGGCTACACTATTCCTAGGTGTTGTAACACCATCTACACCATCCAACATGATAGTAACTGTTGACTTAGCTACCTACCCCTCAACCAACCTGCTCATACAAGATGGGATGGTCTCAAGCCTCTTCCTATACTCAAGAAACATGCTCAGAATAGGAGCCTATAACCTATTAAACACAGATACTATCTTCGTCGGTCCATTTACTGGCCCCTCTACTGTACATGTTATCTTAGCAAATACAACAGTAGCACCACCTTCTACTCTACTTGGATCAGATGTATCAGCATACTTTATCGATACAGGAATAGACTCAAAAATGCAACCAGTAGGAGTAGTAGTAGATCCACTAACACCAATATTCTATGCTCCCTACCCTGTATATAGTGTACAGAGATGGTACCCAGAACTACCACCACCAGTAGTAGATCTAACCTTCCAGTACACTAATCAAACAGTACAACATGTACACTCTGTCATAACTAGATTCCCAGTAACAAGTATCTCGTATACCCTCTATGGGAGTGTGAATACCTACTATGTATCATCTCCACCAATAATGGGTTATACAGGAACTATAACAACACACCTAGTAGATCTCAATGATCCATTCTGGGGAGGATTCGGTGTAGAGTGGGCAATAATACCAGAATCCGACAATATGCTCTATATCTACGCTGAAGACTGGATGGGTACATGGATGCCTGATGGATCACTAGTCTTAGCACCACTACGCGCACCTAGAGGAGCAACAACATGGGCAGCTCTCTATGCATATCCAGGTCTAGACCCATACAACTATACTGGAGGCTTCATACATGCACATATGCTACGTACAACACTAACAGGCTACTTCTACTTATTCCCATATACTCCATACCCACTAACAACTCTTACAGCAATATTCAACAACGAGTACTATGTAACTACTTATAGCTGGGAGCCATTCCTCTACATAGACAATGTATTCTACGGCCATGGTGCAGTTCCAGGCAATAAACCATCTATGAAGACAATACTAGGTCTAGATCTATCACTATTCTCGAACATACTATCATTCTACTACAAGAAGGCACAGATGAATGTAACAATATTCGTAAATGCAACATACGATACACTACCATTTGCATCATTCTCATACATAGGCTACTTCTATGGCCATGGAATACGCGATGTACTACCACTCGCAGGCTACGACTACTTCTACAACATGATACCACCAGGACAAACAGCAATATTCGCAGTAATATTCAACGAGCCTACATGGGGTGTCCTCGACAATACTACAGTAGAGCTATACTTAGTATCAGAAGATGGTACTCTAATACCAATACCAATACTAGCATGGGACTATTTCCTATGGCTACCAATGGCCTATGTAGCTATAGATACATCAACACTAGCTCCAGGATCCTATGGTCTACTAGCCAGAGGCACATATATCAATACTGTACTGCCTGGAACAGCTAGCTTCGAGATGCTAATAGATCCACTCATAAGAGTAGCTATACCAGCTGGATTTACACCAGACGTAGTATTCAACATAAGAGTAACTGATCCTGAGGGTAGACAAATAGTAGATATATCTAGCGGCCAGACACTAGAAATAAACATAGGCTATGACTTCAGCGACTTCCTAAACTATACTAGCGCCTACGTTGAAATAAAGCTCTTCAAAGATACTACACCAGTAACAACACTATCAGCACCATTAACACAACCGACAGGAACATATAGAGGAACAATAATGGTACCATGGGCTGAAGGAACATATACTCTAGTAGTCAGAATAGTAGTAGTAGGTGTGGGAGAGATAATAAGTACTGTTGGTACATCTACTCTACCAGCATAGTTCCTCCCCTCTACTTTTTACCCAACGTATCTTTTCACCTACTAGGCTTTGTTCTACTAGAAATACTAGTAGTAGGTACTAAGTTTATAACTGGTGGTGTAGAGTGGCTATTACTACTAGACAAGTACATAGTGTATCACTAGTTATTATAGATAGAGAAGAACGTGGAAATAGTCTAGATAGAAAACATGCAGTAGAGCTAGCACATACTATTACTAATTGCTGTATACAAGATTCTACACAGATAGTTGTTCTGAGAGGATCTGGTAATAAGTTCTTCTCAACAGGTATTGACTTGGTACACTTATATAGAGAAGCTACTACTGGGTCAGTCTACGAGTATATTGTTGGAGAAATAGGTAACTTGTTTACCACAATACTGTATTGCCAGAAACCATTCATATCACTAGTCAATGGCTATGCTCTAGGACTAGGTGCCGAGATTGCTCTATTATCAGATATCGCTATAGGTCTTACAACAGCAAGAATAGGTATTCCTGCACTAAAATGGGGATTAGTACCGCCTCTCACACCAATACTAAGTAGTATATCTAGAGAATACAGCCAAGCAGATGCATACTATCTCTTCTCCAGCCGAGTAGTAAGCGCAGAAGAAGCTCATAAGATAGGTATACTCTATAAATTATTCAGAGACGATGAAGAAGCATATAAATGGCTAGTAGAACTAGCAGAGAATATAACTAGGCTAGAATTACATTCTATACAAACAACACTACACCAGCTGAGATCTAAAAAGAGAAAAATCATAGATCTAGGACTATACCTACTAGCTCTCTCTGCTACTAACCCAAATACTATTAGCAGGATAAGAGAATTTATCAGCAAGAGAGATAAGAGAATAGAAAACTAGTACTCTATACTTTCACCCTATAGTATATTCTCTTCCTCTTTCTACCTTTACTCTCTAGTTTGATGAGTTCTAGCTCTCCTATCTCGCACGTATTCTTAACATGTGGACCTCCATCAGCTTGGATATCTACACCAGGTATCTCGACTATACGTAGTCTTGTAGTCTCTGGAGGTAGTTTTTCTGCTAGCTTAACTATTCCTGGTACTCTTAGAGCCTCTTCTCGATCCATCCAGTATATCTTTACATCTATACATTTCCCTGCAATAGCTATAGTCTCCTCGAAAGCTTCCCGGAGTACATTTTTCCAGTTCTCTACTTCGATCTCGAAATCATCACGTGCTATTTCTGGTGCTATATGTCCACCAGTTACTCTAGCATTATAACGCTTATAGAGTATAGCAGCTAGTATATGGCTTGCTGTATGTAGTCTCATCATCTTATATCTTCTATCCCAGTCAATAACACCTTTTACCTCCATACCTACGTCTATAGACTCTATATTATCAACTATATGAGCTACATCACCCTCTAGGAGAACAGTATCTATTACTCTAACTTCTACACCACTAGGTAGAACTAGGTATCCTCTATCAGCATCAAGTCCTCCTGCAGGTCTCGGGTGGAAAGCAGTCTGATCTAAGAAAACAGCATTATTTTTACTATCTATCCTCTCTATAACGGCTTTGAATTCCTTCAAGTAGCTATCTTCTTGGAAGAGTAGCTTAGTTTTAACATCCAAAGTTTATCAGCCATTAACATCATAGTATGGTAGACTAGAGACTAATACACCTATCTCTCGTATAGAGATCCTAGATATACATTAAACCTATCGAGGCAAAGAACATTATAACCCATAAGACAAAGTTACTACGTATAATCTTAGAACCATCGAGTGGGTAGAATGGGAGAAGATTAAAGAATGCAATCCATGCATTTATTTCTCTAAGACCAGTCATAAAACTTGCATACTTCCCACTGAGAATAATAGATGAAACTAAGCCAATAACTGCGAGTATTATGTTAATTGCGGGGCCTGCTACTGCTACAGTACTCTCCCCCCTCTCGATCCCCCGGAAATACACTGGGCACATAATAGCAACATAGCCTGGAGCAAGTATAACGAAAGGAAAACCTATACTACGTAGTAAACCTGATAATAGTGTAAGTAGTAGACCTATCTTTGATAGAGTAAAACGTGCAATACATCCTCCTGCACGTGCAAAATACTCGTGGGCTAGTTCATGGAGAAGAAATCCGAGTAGAACACCAGTAACAACACCTGTTGTCCAGCCAATAGTAGGATTTTGTAACAATAGTACAATATTCTTAGCTCCAAGGAATGCGAATAGTATAGAAGCAATAGCGACTAGGAAACTTATACTCCTACTATACTGTAGAGGTGTATCTGCGAAAGCCATAACTTACCGCCCCAGAGTCTACTCTACTCTAACAACTACCTCCTCTCCATAATCTACAACTACTCTAATGTAGCCCTTCATCTCCCTATTAAACTCTGGATCATCAGTATCTATTCTAAGTTTCTTCGTACGTAACAACTTGTATCTCGTCGAGACAACTAGTAGAGAATTACGACCACCAGCATAACGGACGACTCGTGGAGATATCTGCTGATTACCTCTCCCGAGAATATAGCCTTGTCCGCCTATAGGCGTAACTATTATCAATACTCTACCTCCACTATCTATGTGTTTCTTAACTACCTCGTAGAGTTCTTCCTCGGTAGCATCACTTAGGACTAACCTACTATTATGTACAACATCTACACCTAGTAGAGTCTTACTTACACCTATATACTTCGCGATATATTCTATGGTGGTACCTGGTCCTAGTACTAAGAGTGTACAACTAGTAACATACTTATCAAGAATATACTCTGCAATAGCTTTTCTATTCTCTACCTCCTCGGGGCTTATCCTACTAGGCTGTTTACTAGAACCTACTAGTAGCTGACTACAAGGTATAGATGCTTCAGCATACAGTCTTATATCGAGTCTCCCCATCCTATATGCTTCTTCATCAACATCTAAGATCTCACCTCTACAAATACTCCTACTACTAGCCCAGCTACTAAGAATACCTGCAGCAGCTTCTGGAGATTCAGCAAAAACCGAGCTATACACTTTTACACCACTAGGAACACCGAGAATAGGAACTTCTCTACTTCTGATAGCCTCTACTACATCTCTAGCAGTACCATCACCTCCAACAAAGACTACCACTTCAGCACCTCTACGTAGACATTCTCTCACTACTACAATAGTATCATCTCTAGTCGTAGGCCATCTACTAGGTCTATGTACAATACTATAACTACCTTTTACTTCTCTAACAAAATCAGCTCCCATAATACCAGATGCTGTTAAGAAATAGTATCTCTCTATACTATTCTTCTCTAGTTCTCTCAAGAACCTCCTAGCTCTTAGAGGAGCAACTAGTTCTGCTCTCCTCCTAAGAGCTTCTAAGCCTTTCTCTCCATCACTACCTTTAAGTGCTAGTTTACCCCCTATACCAGCTAGTGGATTTACAACAAAACATAGCCTTAGAGCCAATCTATACCCCAATAAATAACATACTCCCTCAACTATTACAGTAGCTCTGGGGTTAAAGTCTATGCTAAGCTACAAGGAGAAGAAGAGAGTACTAATGTATGGTAGATTTCAGCCCTTCCATAAAGGACACCTAGAAGCTATAAAATGGCTACTAGAGAGATTCGACGAAGTAGTAATAATGATCGGAATGGCGGATGAAAGCCATACATGGAGAAACCCATTTACTTCTGGAGAAAGACTACTAATGATAAGAGAAGCTCTAAGTACTGAAGGAGTACCTTGTACAAGGTATATAACAGCAACAATAAGGACACTAAATATCTACGCTGGAAATGCTGGATACGTACTAAACTACATCCCCCCAGTACAAGCAGTTGCAACAGCTAATCCACAAGTAGCTAGAGCATTCCTAGATGCTGGTGTAGAAACAATAACTCCTCCTCTTGTCAACCGTAGGATGTGGAGTGGAGAACGTATACGTAGACTAATAGTCGAAGACAATCCTGAATGGAGAAAACTAGTACCTAAGCCAGTCGACGAGATAATAGAAGAGATAGATGGTATTAATAGGCTAAAATCTATTATGCCCTACTCTCTAAGTTCTCAGGATACTATAGATTGAGTAAATCAAGGAACTACAACACTTATAGCAAGAACTATAGAAGATACCGAGTATACTAGGATCTCTAAGCATAGTACTAGATAATAGATAAAGATACTGTGACAAAACAGGCTCTTCAACACCTGGTAGAAAAACCGACTTATCTTGTACAAACCCTATAACTTCTAGGAGATAGGGATCCTCAAGCGATATAACTACTTCATCTCTTAGG
>JALTYD010000189.1 GCA_027046525.1 Pyrodictiaceae archaeon | reverse complement strand
GTGTCTGGTACGAGGGTTTATCCCTCTTGAGGAAGTTACCTAGGACTATAGGCTTCTTGAAAGAAGGATCAAGATCTATCTCTGATAACTCTGCATTGTGATCTATTATACATTTTTCTCTAAATTTCTTCATCATTTCTAGAGGCGGTATATTGTTTAGCTCACCGTATAGAATACATGGACTTACAACTTCTATCACAGCAAATCCATCTACTGTGAACATCTCTAGAATAGATTTCTTTAGTTCTCTCTCGTGGAGTACACTCCACCTAGCAACATAGGCAGCTCCTAGTGCAGCTGAGATATATGGAACATTAAATGCTCCCTCTATATGTCCGTATGGTGATGTTAGTGTTCTTGATCCAGGAGGTGTTGTAGCACCATATTGTCCACCTGTCATACCATAGTTGAAGTTATTGATCAGTATAACATTTATATCATCGTTTCTACGAGCAGCATGTATGAAGTGATTCCCACCTATAGTTAATAAGTCTCCATCTCCACTGATAACAGTAACTTCTAGCTCTGGTCTAGAGGTCTTCAAGCCTACTGCGAAAGGTATAGGTCTTCCATGCAGTACATGGTATCCATCTAGTCTAAGATAGCCAGTAATTCTACCAGCACAACCAATACCAGAGACAACAACGTGTTTATCTGGATCTATACCAGACTCAAGGACAGCTTCTGCAAATACTTTTAGTACTATCCCAATACCACATGCTGGACACCATATATGTGGTAGTCGTTCAGTCCTTAGTAGAGATCTTATCTTCTCAGTTCGAGTAGGTGGAATTTTCTCCGCTTCAGGACGTACAATACTCATGGAGTATACACCTCTGTTATTCTTTCGAGAATAGTCTCGGGTGGAGGTACTGCCCCGGGAGCCCAGGGCATGTGGTAAACATTTTCTTTTCCAACATATTCTCGTACAATGTGCACCATCTGGCCCATATTTATCTCTACTACTAGTACTTTAGCGCCACTAGATACTATATCCTCGAGAGCCCAGTAGGGGAAAGGCCATGCAGTCATCGGTCTAAATAGTCCTACTTTCAATCCTTTTCTCCTAGCTTCTCTTACAGCACGTTTAGCAGACCTAGATGTTATCCCGAAAGCAACAACTACTAGCTTAGCATCATCAACTTCATATACTTCCCATCTAGCTATCTCTTTCTCATTTCTTCTTACTTTCTCAATTAGTTTTTCTACAAGCCATTTAGAGACTTCATGTCTAGTCGTCGGATATCCTCTCTCGTCATGAGTTAATCCAGTCATATGGACTCTATATCCTTCACCAGCAATAGCCATAGGTGGTACGAGGTATCTTCTATCGAAAGGCAGGTATTCTTCTGGAGGGACCTCTGGTCTCTTCCTATCGACTATCTGGATTTTCTCATACGGTGGGACTATAACTTTCTCTATCATCTGTCCAACCATCTGATCTGCTAGTACTATAACAGGGACTCTATACTTCCACGCAGAATTGAAAGCCTCGATAGTTAGATCAAACATCTCCTGAGGACTATTAGGAAGATATGCAATTGTACTATAATCTCCATGGCTTCCCCATTTAGCTTGCATAATATCTCCTTGTCCTACAAGCGTAGGGAGTCCTGTCGAAGGACCTCCACGCTGTACATCAATAATAACTGTAGGTGCTTCAATCATAGCAGATAAGCCGATAGCTTCCTGCATTAGCGAGAATCCTGGACCACTAGTAGCAGTCATAGCTTTTACTCCACCTACAGCAGCACCAATAACAGCCATGATACTAGCAATTTCATCTTCCATCTGTATGAAATAACCACCTACTTCTGGCATCCTTCTACTCATACGTGCTGAGACTTCATTACTAGGTGTAATAGGGTAGCCGGCGAAGAATCTACAGCCAGCAATAAGAGCTCCTTCTACAGCAGCATCATTTCCTCTCATAAAGTATACTCCAGGTCTAAGTAGACCATTACCTACAACCACTACCATACCACCTCTACAGGCTTCTTTGCTACTTCTCTAACCTGAATAGCAAATTCTGGACAGACACGTTCACACATACCACAAGCTACACAGCTATTCTCTTTGCCCTGCTTAATCCTCGGATACTGATAGCCTTGTTTATTTATACTATCTGAGAGCTCTAGGACACCCATAGGGCAGAACTCTATACAGAATCCACATCCCTTACAGAGCTCTGCTTCAATACTGACTTCTCCAAAAGGTCTGAGTGTTTGAGAGAGATTCAGTGGTATTCTACGTTTTACTAGTACGACTACAACTGGGCTTCGCTCAGGCACTCTTCATCACTCTTCTTGTATTTCTTCAGTTATATCT
>JALTYD010000188.1 GCA_027046525.1 Pyrodictiaceae archaeon | reverse complement strand
AAGCGTAGGATTCTGTCCACTAACTACAGCATCGAGTACTTTTTTGAAACGTTCTTGAAATACTTCTAGAGCTCTCTTTCTTGCTTTTTGATCAACTACATCTATGTATGTTTCTGAGGACATTTTCTTACCTCTACTCTTCTACTTTTACTTCGAAACTTTTTACTATCTTGAAGAACTTTTCTTCGCTTAGTCCTAGTTTCTTTTTCATATTAGTTAATAGGATCATCTGTATATCCTCTAGACTTAGACTATCTGTCCGTGTAATTGTAAATAGGCTCTTTGCTACTTCTGGGATATACTTGGCATAAGTTATTACTTTCTTCTGTGCTTCTTTTTCTCTCTCTAGTTCTAGTAAGTGTCTTCTCAGTTTTCTAGCAGCATCTCTCAATGCATTCCGTAGCTCGTGTTCTATTTCAGGTACTTCTGCTACACTTTCTTTCCCAAGTTCAGTGTATGGTATTTTTGTACTGGCAATATGTGTTAGTACTGCTAATGGTGCGGGAAATTTTACAAGGTAATTCTTCCAATCAAAATTGTTTGGATCCACAACCTTCCATGCTACATCTGACTTCTCGCTATAGAGGAGTGGTACTCTATTGGTATAACGTAGTAGTATAGGTTCGTCAGAGCTTGGTATCTCTCCACCATATGCAAGTCCTACTTCAACTATGAAGGGATGCCCACCATATGCTGATGGTCTTCGAGAGACTGCAACAACTATATCTGGTTTTAGTATTGCTTTTAGGCCTGCAACTATGGTATCTACGCCTAGAGGAGATAATGAGTCTGCTTTTGGTGATCTGAATTTTTTATAGGTTTTTAATGCTTCTACTAGTTTACGTAGTGAGTCTTCATCTAATTCCTTTAGTTTAGAATTAGGATCTAGTTTCAAGTAATGTAAGAAATCTAGAGCAGTTTGTTTACCTACACCTTGGAATGTACTAACCAAGAATTCGTATAGTGTATCTGCACTACTCTTGCTCATAAGTTCTCTTAATTTCTCGAAATCTACTCCATGTGGGTGGAGTTTTGCTTCTACGGGGCTTCTTGGTAGTTTGTTTAAAACTCTACGATAGATTGTTATATGATTATCAGGATCTACTAGAGTTATTGTTGCATATGGTGTTACGATAGCTGTTCTTTTTATGTAGTCATGTATCTTAGTCTTAGATCGTGACCAGTCGCCTTTTATAACCAGTGATATTCTTGTACCATGCCAATTATTGCCTCCTTTATGATATTCTTTTCTCTCTAAGACCATTGGTGTGTTCTCTTTGATATCAATTTTTAGTTTGAAGTAGTATATTTTGGGTGAACCTATAGGTGACGTATATATCTCTGTAGGATAGCCTGTTGTATCCTGCCCATATATTATAGCTATTTTAGCGCCTATACCAAAAGTACCACGTGATTGTTTTAACACATATTTTGAGCTATAAAGGACTTTACCGAATAAGAGTGGGACATATCGAGGATCTACTCCTATTCCATTGTCTTCTACTTCTACACGGTAATATTCTGGATAACCATATATTCTCTGTATGACTACTAGTATTTCTGGAAAAATACCATGCATATCTGTAGCATCGAGAGCATTTTCAACTAATTCTCTAACTGTCTGGTAGAGTGCCCGGGCTTGATTAGAAAATCCAGCTAAATGCTTACGTTCTTTGAAGAATTCAGATATTTGTATCTTTCTATACTCAGGTAGCTTTAATATATCTTCTTTACGTTTAAGTTGTTGCTGTAACTCTTTCCTAGATCTTCTTGGCATATAAAAGGAACCCAGTCTATTTTTCCGTATTAGATACCTTAAATAAGCGCTATGGAGATGTGTGGTTTTATATAAACATTTTTTCATCATAACATACACATTCCTAACCTTATTCTATAAGCTATTCGGAAGGTGGAATCCTTGAGAGCTCTTTCACCAATAATCTCGGCTGTAATACTACTAGTTGCAACAATAGCAGCTGGCGCTATAATATACCAGTACTTTGTAGGTAGTGTTGAGACTCTCTCTAGTAAACCAATTGTATTTACACATTCAGCGAGATATATCCCAGAACTCAGCATCCTCTATGTAGGAATAGACAATAGTGGCGAAAAGACAGTGACTGTTCAAACAGCACAGGTAGACTGTACTGATGGTAGAGTAGTAACGCTAAATGTTAATACCAGTATAAACGCAGGTGAAGATAAAGTTATAAGACTAGATCTATCAAACCAGCAATGTACACCGTACATCTTAGTACTTACATATAACTACAATGGAAAAACATATACTACTGGTCCAATAAAAGTAAGATATTTTAGCTACAACTGCTGTTT
>JALTYD010000187.1 GCA_027046525.1 Pyrodictiaceae archaeon | reverse complement strand
TGTAGGGATTGCAAGCGTAAGAAAAAAATAGCTCCTGTTTTGTATCGCGTAGTCTGATATTTTTTCAACAACCTTAAAAAGTAATCTATTATCCCCTTAGACCCCCGGGAAATCTATATATCTCTACTATATAGTGCTAGTGTATATACACTACACTATATACATGGGTAGGGTTTATTGATATGTGGCGCTGTTCGTGTCCTCTATGCCGCTTACTAGTACATCCTATGCTTAGAAGGCTTGGTGTTCTTGAGACTAGAATAGAGAGATTATCTACTCCTACAGTCGGTGAGCCGACTCCTAGACAAGCTCCTATCTCTGAACCTCTAGAGACTAGCGAGTCTCCTCCGAGTAGCCTAGAGTCTACTGTATCTACGAGTCTTGCTTCTCTCGAGTCACAATTATCTTCTGTAGTCGAGGATACTGTCAATAAACTCGCTAGTAGTATTCGTGATAGTATTGAGTCTAGTAACAAAGTCCTCATAGAGCACCTAGATAGACTCGAAGAAACTATTGGTAAGCTACGTAAAGAATTGAAGGATCTTGTGAGCGGTATGGAGGATATGATGGTTGAGTTTAGAGAAGCTCTCTCGAATTTCAATAATCCTTTTGCTGGAGGTGCTGAGAATGGTAAAGGTGTTCTCCTATCAGCTCTATCGACTCATCCTAGTAGTAGTTCGCTAGTTGCTCTTCTTCCTTCTCTTAGACAGCTTATAGATAGAATTGGGCTTGAGACTGTTGAAGAACTAATTGAAGAGTATAAAGAATCTGGTATACTAGGCGAAGAAGAAGCTAAGAGGCTTAGAGCTATAGCGCGGACTATTGCTAGGCTCCGGGGGAGAGAACTCGATGAAAAACTACTGATACCTCTCCTTCACCGTGCTTTTGAGACCTAGAGGGTGGCTGTATTGAGGAGTATTAGTGGACCTCTATCTGAGGCTGTTCTCTTGGTCGCAGCTATTGTTGCAACTATTGCTATAACTGGTGCTATTCTATATAATGCTTCTTTTATAAGTAATGAGATTGTATCTCTTAGTGCTGATGCTAGTAGACAGATAGGTGAACGTATAGTATTCGTCTATGGTTTCTATAATTCTTCAAGTGGCTGTCACTATCTCTACTTCAAGAATGTTGGAGATACTGTTATAGCATCTATAGGTTCTTCTACACTCATACTAGGTAACTATACTTATAGTATCCTACTCTTCTATAACGAGACTGGAGCTACACCCTATTGTGGATGCTGGAGCTACACCGAGGTAGAGAATAATAATACTCTGTGGGAGCCTAGAGAGACTATAGTTGTAGTTGCTTGTCCTCCTACTAGTATAGAGTCTCCCTACAAGTTTATCTTTACTCTTCCTAGTGGTGTAAAAATCTCTGATACTTATCGTGGGTGATTATCTCGTGGTATCTAGTGGTTTTATTGCAGGATTTGGTATAGCTCTACTATTGATATCTATTGTAATGTTTATTGGTGTATGGAATACATATGTTGTTAGTTTTTCTAGAGAGGCTAGAGAACTAGTAGATTATATCAACTATATCTCTAGAGCGAGTCTAGAGATACACAATGTAACTATAAATAGTACGAGTATAGATTTCAACCTGAGTAATAATGGAGAAGTAGATGTTGTTATAGACAATACATCGATAATAATAGTAGACTACTTCTATAATAGTTCCCAGCGCGTAGAGCTGCTTGTCTATGGCTCTGATTGGTACATAGACTCTATAACTACTGGGCCTCTAGTAGAGACTATACGTCCTGGAGAAATAGTCTATTTAGAGCCTAGCTCAGTAGCACATGTAACTCTTACTCTAAGCTATCCTCCTGACTCCAATACTACGCTTAGAATAGTATTCTGCAATAGCGTAGGGGTGAAGACAAGCTATGTCGGCCAGGCTTAGGAGTACTCTCACAACAATATCTACTGGTAATGAAGAACTAGATACAAGACTAGGAGGTGGTATACCACATCCATCATTTATACTCATAGAAGGTGATAATGGATCTGGTAAAACTACTCTCTCGCTACAGTTTGTTCTAGGAGCTCTACTATCTGGTATGAATGTAGTATATATATCAACTGAGTCTACTGCTAGACACTTATTATCACAGAGTAGGAATATTACGATAGACTTAATGAAGTACTATGTAAGAGGCCAACTAGTAGTATACACTATGTATACTCCTGGTACTGAGTGGTCGCGTGGATGGGTTAGAGCAAGTTTTAGTAGACTACTCTCTGGTATAACTGAGATGAGTAGTAGATTTAACCTCGTAGTAGTAGATAGTCTAACACCACTACTACGACACCTAGAATATGATGATGTATCAAGACTAGTCTATACTGCTAGACTACTAGTATCAACTGGTACTACAGTGATAGCTACTCTACACCAGGGTGTTGTAGAAGAAGTACTCGCTAAGCATCTTAGAGCAGCATCTGATGTATACTATCAGCTTGATTTTGCAAGTATAGGTGGGAGACAAGTAAAGATACTGAAAGTTGTAAAAGTTAGAGGAGTACCAGGTCTAGCTGAGACTACTATAGCTTTCGATGTAGATCCTGCTTTTGGGATAAAGATTGTACCAATTGCAGCTGCACAAGCCTAGACTAGGTGAGTAGTATGGCTCGAATAATTACAGCCCAGAAGCCTACGAGTAGAGATCTACAGCTACTCATACGTAGATTCCCCCACTTATCTAGATACCTAGACTCTATCGTCCCTAGGATTGGATGGCCAGACTACTACGGCACAGAAGTACCTAGAGATCTAAGAAAAGCATCTATCGTAAATATAATGTATACTGTTGATACAGATGTAGGAATATTCATCCATATATACATGCCCCCAGAGGGTACAGAGTCAGGTTACCGTAAATACGTAGTAGTTGAGCCTGACAGGCCTCCCAAAGAACTATTCTATCTAGTCGAGGAGAAACTAGCTACTATTATCACCGAGAATGATATCGCTAGAGATATAGAAGAGAGAAAAAAGATACTACTAGATAAACTCAGAGTAGTAGTAGAGCCAGTCGACTACAGAGTAGACTATAAGAATCTACTAGGAGAAGTATATTCTCTATCTAGGATTCCTGTCTATAGAGGAGATCTAGATAATCTCTTCTACTACATGGTACGTGATAAGACTGGTCTAGGTATACTCGAGCCTCTACTAAAAGACCCCTACATAGAGGATATATCTTGTCCAGGAGTAGGATATATCTATATTGTGCACAAAGTATTCGGCCCACTAGAGACTAGTCTTAGATTTGATACACCTGAAGAACTAGATAGATTCATAATACAGTTGAGCGAGAGGATAGGTAAGCAGATAAGCCATGCTAGACCTATAGTAGATGCAACACTACCAGATGGCAGTAGAATAAACATGGTGTTTGGGACAGATGTTAGTCTACAAGGTAGTAATTTTACTATTAGGAGAGTATCCAAAGTACCTCTAAGTGTAATACAGCTAGTCAACTGGAATACCTTCGATGAGAGAATAGCAGCTTATCTATGGATACTACTACTCGAAGGAAGTAGTGGAATGGTCTCTGGAGAAACAGCATCTGGGAAGACAACAACACTCAATGCAGTTGTAGCATTTATCAACCCGACCTACAAGATTGTGACTATCGAAGATACTGCTGAACTCAATATACCTCATAACAACTGGGTTAGAGAATTAACTAGAGATACTGGGAGTCCAGAGACTAGTGTTACAATGTTCGATCTACTAAAAGCAGCTCTCAGACAGAGACCAAACTATATAATAGTTGGAGAGATACGTGGTGCTGAAGGAAATATTGCTTTCCAAGCAATGCAGACAGGACACCCAGTACTAGCTACTTTCCACGCTGCTAGTGTCGAGAGACTAGTACAGAGAATTACTTCTCCACCAATCAATGTCCCTAAGACACAGCTTGATAATCTAAATTTTGTACTTATACAGAGTGCTGTATATAGAGAAGGTGTACTTGTTAGAAGAGTACTCAGTGTTAACGAGATTATAGGCTATGATACTAGAGCTGACTCTATACTATATGTACCAGTATTTACATGGGATCCTGTAAGAGATATCTTTACATTCAGAGGTAAAGGTACTAGCTATCTACTCGAAGAAAAGATAGGTGTTAGGAGAGGCTTATCGCGTAGGAACATGTTTTTGATCTATGAAGAGCTAGATGTAAGAGCACGTATAATAAAGAAACTCGTCGAGAAGAAAGTATTCAACTACTACCAAGTATTCCATACACTTGCTAGGATATACTCGTTAACAGTAGAGTATGCTAGGAGAGCATCTAAAGAGGAAGCTCCATACGCGATTATCGAAGCACTAGAAGATGCTCTGAAGAAGATAGAGAGAGGAGAACTCATAAGGTAATCTCCTACAGTGATGGTGAGTAGATGGAGGTACTAGTACAGACTGAGAGGAGGTATAGACTAGATACAAGACCTATAGATCCAGTACTAGCTGCTAGTCTAGTTCTACCAGTGGTAGCTATTGCTCTGCTCCGACACCCACTTGCTTATACAAGTCTCTTAGCACCAGTAATAGTAGCTATTTGGAGGATACTACTCCCAGTTGCTCGTAGACAAGCTGCTATGAGAGAAGTAGATGTCGACTATGTATTTATGCTAGCACATATGTATGCTGTCTCTACAGGACGACCAGATAGAAGGAAGCTCTTCGAACTAAATACTATCCTAGGAGGCTACGGAGAGTATCAAGCTATACTACGTAGAATAGCAGTACTAGCAGTAGAGTGGAGCTATGGATTTGTTAGAGCTACTAGGCTAATTGCTAATAGAGTAAGAAATGATGTATTTAGAGTATTCCTCATAAGAATGAGCGAAGTATTTAGAACTGGAGACGATATAACTAGGTTTCTTAGAGTAGAACTTGGTACAGCAGTAAGACAGTTTATGAGTAGCTATGCTAGAGTAATAGATTTTATGAGGATATTCCTAGGCCTCTATACTACGTTGATGAGTGCTTCAGCTTTCATTATGCTTACATTTACTGTACTCGCTGTCTTTATAGGCGGAGATTCACAGATGTTTATAGTCTCTATGTTTGCACTACTTGCTACTCTCATACTACTAGCACTTATAACCAAGATGGTTATAGTATCTGATCCTATAGTCTATAGAGATAATGGTATCTCTAATCCTAGGCTCGAGAAACTGAAGAAGTCTACTAGGCTAGGACTAGGATTCTCGATAGCATCTGCAGCTATAGTATATTTTATAGCTAGAGATCCGAGTTTTACACTACTAGCAGCTACAATGCCTATGATCCTCCCCGGTCTACAAGCTGTTAGAATAGAGAGGATAGTACGTAGAGTAAATATGTTCTACCAAGTCTTTATCAGGAGTTTTGGTTTAACATTCTCAACAGTACCAAACTACTCGATAGCTCTATCCTCTATACTAGCTGCTGACTATGGCGAGCTAACTCCTCTCATACAGAGACTACATGCACGTATCAGTAATGGTGTTGATCCACATATAGCGTTTAGATATTTTACTGCAGAGTCTATGAGTATGGATATAATGCGTGGAACAAATATAGTAGTTGATACAGTCGATAACAGTGGAGATACAGCTGAGACAGGGCTAATGCTCAGCGACCTCCTAATAAGACTGAGTAATATAAGAGTTGATAGAGAGAGACTAGCTAGGACATTTGAAGCTGTAACATATCTAATGCAGGGACTAGTAGCAGCAATACTATCAGCTGTTATAAATATACTATCTATATTCTCTCAGTACTATCGACAGCTAGCAGTAGTAGCAGAGACAGCACCAGAAGCACTACAATACCTACCTTTCGCGATAACAATACCAGATATAGACAAAGTCATGGGAGTAATGACACTATTCCTATCAGTTCTAGTAGTAGTAAATGCTATAGTTATAGCACATGTACGTGGTAGTCTGAGAGAAACAGCTTTCCTCCACATGGCGATACTCGCTCTCGTCACAGTAGGTGGTATGAAAGCTATAGAGATAATATCTCGTACATTTGTACTACCAATAGCATTCCCCGAACTAGGAGGTGCTCCATAGCCTTGAAGAATACATATATACTCTCACTACTCGCTCTTATTCTACTAGTATATGTATTCCCACCCTCTATAGGTATTGCAGAACAAGAAGAATCTAGCTGGACAACCTACACAGTAGAGCTAAGAATAGGAGATAATCTCTATATACTGAATCTATGGATTTCATCTACTTATATTGTGAGACATTCTAGTACATTCTATATGAGTATCAATACTAAACTAGTATATACTACTACTAGTGAGCCATTATTCGTAGCAGTAGAAGTATCACTAGCTGGTATAACACTAGGCTCATATCCTATAGGGTACTTATCTCCTTCTAATAAAATGGCTGCTACGAGGATATCTGGGCTCGTACCACCACATATAATCGAGAATCTACTAGAGAAAGGTAATCTAGGATTTATAGAGCTGAAGATAAAAGGATATCAAGGCCAAGACTCTGACGAAGAAAATCTACTACTACCAGTAGTACTAGTAGGAGGAGAACCTGATCTTATACTAAATACATGGTTCGAAGAAGGCGGTCTATACACTATAGCTATTATAGGAGAAGACTATACAGAGAAACTAGTAGTAGAAGTAGTCAATACTGGAGAAACAGAAGTCTATGATGTTAGAATAGAAGTACTACTAGATAACAAGATAATATACTCTAAGCTAGCTTCGCCTCTCTTAAAACCTAGAGACAAGATAGTCCTCAATATAGATATACCAATTCCGCTAGAAGAAGGAGTACATATAGTAAATGTAGAGCTTAGAGCAACAATAGGTAGTATAGACTATGAGCAGTCTAAATCACTAGTAGTAGTCTCTATGCAGAAACCTAGAGTACAACTAGTACTACTAAATACATCGTCGACAGTAACTGAGGGATATTCTGTATGTTTCGAAGTACAAGCTGAAGGAGAGACAAAACTAGCAGAACAGTACATAGTAGTAGAGAGTAGAGCTAAAGGTCTACAAGAAGAATGGACAATCGTCTATTCTTCTAAGTACAATAGCTCAGAGACACTATACTGTTGGAGAGCACAATCATATTCTGGTAGAATAACAACGTATATCTTCCAGGCAAAACTAGTATCTAGGATATACGGAGCTGAAGAAGTAGTAGTAAGTAATAGAGTAGAAGTAACTGTTATACCTATACAGCTACTTAGACAGATAACAGATCTACAGATCGCAGCTACTCCACACATACTACATAGAGAGGGCAATCTATCGATAAAAGCAACACTATCACCACAACTACCAGGCTGCTATGATGCAAGTATAGAAGTTATGAGAGAAGGTACATGGAGCTCTATAGAGCAGTTCAGAGTATGTAATGGTAGAGGAGAAGCAACTATACCAGCAACATCTATAGGAGAAGGAGAATACTTCATAAGAGCTATAGTACTAGTAGAAGGCTATTCTATAACTAGTAACCTCGTGAGGATAGAAGTACTAGGAGAACCACTACTATACGTGAAAATAGAGCCAAAGAAACTACTACCAAGTAGTACTATCAGAGTAGAAGCATGGATAGAGCCAGTACTCACAGGCTACTCGATAATTATAGAGCCGAGCTGGCTAAGAGAGACTTTCAACTTAACTGGTACTAAGAATAAGCCAGTAGCTATAGAGCTAATAGCACCAAATACTACTGGCGAGTACAAGATAGTAGTTAAAGGCATCTATAGAGATAAAACTCTAGAGCTAGAAGAAGAGATAACTGTATTCTCTCCAGTACTCCAGCTAAGAGTAGAGCCTACAGAGCTGTTTGCTGGAGAACAAGAAAAAATCAAACTATCTATTACTACACACCCACCATTAAATAGAACATATGCTATAGTAGAACTACTGAGAGAAGATAAAACTATACGTAGGATAAGCCTAGAGCTAGTAAAAGGAGTAGTAGAAACAACTATCACAGCACCACAAGAACCAGGAATATATACTATAAAAGCAGCTCTACCAAGCTTCAGCGTAGAGAATACAACTACTATAAATGTTAAGAAGATAGTATACGGAGTATCAATCGAGCTAAATACAACAAATACTACACCAGGTAGTAGAGTAGAAGTACTAGTAGCAATACACCCACCCCCCAATAAGCCACTTACACTAAACCTGATGATCAGAGAACCTAATGGTACATGGAAACCACTAGATACAGTAATAGTCTCTAAATCAGAGAATAGATTAGAGATAAATGCTCCTATAGCACCAGGCAACTATACTATAAGAGCAGTACTACCAGCTGTAAACGCTGAGAGTAGCCCAGTAATACTCGAAGTACAACAAGGAGGAAGAGAACTACTACCAACACAGACATTCGTAACTCTTATCACTGGAGTAGCTACTCTAGCAATAGCATGGAGTATTAGAGTAGTACGTAGACGATAGAAACTATAGAGAGGAGAAGGTAGAATATATGGATATCCTCAAACTAATCCTACTACTATCTACAATAGTGATACTATTCCTAGCTACTATAGTAGTGATAATAGTCTACTATAAGCCCAGGAGGAGGACAGAAATAAGAGAACCTCCTCCGAGACAAGCACCAATAGCTGTAGAGCCACGAGCTCCTAGGAGGAGCCCTATACCGAGCGAGAGAGAAGAAACAATGATATTTACAGAAACAGCACCAGGAGAAGAAGTAAGTGAGACAGTAAGAACAAACCTACTACAGATACTAAGTAGGTATCAAGCTATACCAGTAGAAGACGTAGAAGCTAGAATAAGAGCAAGCAAAGAAGAAATTCTCAAAGCTCTAAGAGAACTCGAAGAGAAAAACCTCATTAGAATAGATGGAGGAGTACTAGTATTAAGTGAGAGAGGAGAAAAACTACTAACAAAGCTAAGAGAGAAATATGCTGAGAAAAGTAAGTGGTATGAACTACTAGAATAGAGTATAGATGAGAACCACAGAGAACAATACTATTCACTAATAGCTTCTATCTCTCCTCAGAGTCTCAACAACTAGTGGGAATAGAGGAGAAATATATGGTGGAGAATATTGAGTAGAGATAAACGACTCGGTATCATGGAGGATCCTGTTAAAGGTATTATAGTAGAAGCTCTCTACGATATTACTAGTAGCTATGTTGTAAAGAATATAAGTATTGAGTGGAGTAGCCGCGAACTCCGCATAAAGATAACAATGAAGCCACTAAGAGAAGATGCTACTCTCTCTACGTGGAAACTAGTAGAGCTCGAAGATAGAATAGTTGCTCTACTAGGTATCGAGTACGAGCTTTCTCACTCTAGGATAGGTGTAACACCTGGAGGAGATCTACTACTCATATACTCTTTTAGGATAACACCTAGAGTAGAACAGAGAGGTAAGAGTAGAGAATAGGTATTGTCTAGACGACATAGTATATCTTCCTACCTACTAGTAGTACTAGAGATCTACAAGAATCTATCAACTAAGATACTACTAGCTCTGTAATTTCTCCAGCTATTACTGGGTGGCTACTAATTCTGTATATACACTTGCCTCCACTACTACGTATACTTACGAAGAATAGATAGTCTTCTAGGTCTTCTACTTCTGGGATACTTCTCTTTCGACAATACCATTTCTCTCTAGGCCTTCTCTCTTCTCCTCTAGTAGTCTTCCTATAAGCTATAGAGCCCCAGTAGCTCTCTAAGTTGAAACAGAGAGTACTAGTACATTGCTTAGCAGTTGTTTTCTCTGCTACTAGTTCTAGTCTATCAGTTCTGCCTATTAGCCAGTCTACTAACCAGGCGATAGGTATTTCTCTCTTACCTAGGAAGAGAGAGATTTGTGGCTTTAGACTACTACTTCTCGTTCTTAGTATAAAGCCTGTTGAGCCGAGCGAGATATACTCGGTTTTAGCAGTAAGTTCTCCTAGCTTGTTAGCAATATTCTTTAGGTATCTTGATTTTAGTCTTAGATTCCACCAGTACCCTATACCATACCATCCTAGGAAGAATAGTGAGAGTATTATCACTATATGTGTAGCTATAAATTCTCCCACGATGTTCTCGCCAGAGAATCTATTAAATATAGGTAGGAGCTAATTAACGTCTATAGGCATTCAGGATATGAGTAGAACTAGCGATAAATCTACCCATGTAGTAGCTGCTACTAACCCTATATATGGTGCTGTTAACTTCATAGTACTTGCTCTCCCACCCGGCTGGAGACTAGTAGCTAGTAATCTACCTCCAGATATCGAGAAAGTAGTAAGACATGGTAGAGTACAATGGGTTACAGTCGGTGTTTCTAGGAACTATGCTGTTAATAGATCTAGAGGCTCACTAGTAGAAATTACTGTGAAGATCAGAGAGAAAGCAGGAAAAAATGTTAAGCTAGGAGGAGAGTATAGAGTTAATGGACATAATGCTTTCTATACCCTTGGAGAAGAAAAGATAGGCTTTATACATAGAAAAAAACTAGATACTATAGTAGTAGGATTCTATTGTGATACAACGAATAGATACTTAGAAATCAAGATAAGAGGTAGTAGGCTTAGAGGTATTGCAGAAGAAGTATTAGATTATTTGAGGTTATCTACATGCCATTAGAGAGGTCGTGGAGAGATAAACTAGATAAGGTAAAGAAGAATATAGAGGATTTTCTCTACGGTATGTTCTACCACCAGTTGTACCTAGATAGTAAGCGTTTTTCTTCAAGTTTTAGAGATTTTATCTTATTTGTAATGTATAGTGATATTATAGGTATACCATTGTTTACTAATGTCTTAACACTTAGACTTCTACCCTATATACTAGGAGAACTGTACGAGTGGAGAATAAGAGTTCTTAGGGAGAGAGATATTACCGATATAGCCCCAGAAGCTGGATAGCTAGTAGATTAGTTAGTAGATATTTCTAGTCTACTTTATAGCTATTATGTTACTACTCTGCTA
>JALTYD010000186.1 GCA_027046525.1 Pyrodictiaceae archaeon | reverse complement strand
TCGACGACTACACCGTGAAATTTACACTAAAGAAACCAGTAGGGTTCTTCCTAGCTGTAGTAGCTACTGCTCCATACTTCACAGTACACCCGAACTACCCAGATAACGAGATAGTTAGCGATGCTACTTGGGGAGGACCAGGCCCCTACTGTATAAAAGAATTCAAACGAGACGAGTATATAGTACTTGAAGCAAATCCGTACTACCACGGAGAGAAACCAAAAACTAAGACAGTAATTATAAGATTCTACAAAGATGCTACAACTCTTAGACTAGCTCTCGAGAGAGGAGAAATCGATGTTGCTTGGAGAACACTAAGACCAATAGACTACGTAGAGCTAGAGAAAGACCCGAGATTTAAAACTATAGAAGTACCTGGGAGCTTCATAAGATATCTCGTAATCAAAGTCGATATAGAGCCTACAAGCAACAAACTAGTAAGACAAGCAATAGCAGCAGCACTAGATAGGAGAGAACTAGCAGATGTAGTATTCATGGGTACTATGGAGCCACTATATAGTATGGTACCTAGAGGCCTATGGAGCCACATAGAAGCATTCAAAGAGAAATATGGTGATGCAAATATAGAACTAGCTAGAAGCCTACTAGAAAAAGCAGGTTACAGCGAAGAAAACAAAGTAAAGATAGAACTATGGTATACACCAACACACTATGGTGATACAGAAGCAGATCTAGCTACACTAATAAAAGATCAGCTAGAGAGAACAGGCATGATAGAAGTAGAGATAAAGAGTAGTGAGTGGGCAACATATGTTGATCAGCTAAGAAAAGGACAAATGATGATATGTCTACTAGGCTGGTACCCAGACTATGTCGACCCAGATAACTTCCTAACACCATTCCTACACAGTGGTGCTAATAAGTGGACAGGCACTGGGTATGCAAATCCAGAGATGGACAAAATATTAGATCAAGCAGCAGTAGCACCTGATCAAGCAACTAGAGAAAAACTATACCAAGATGCACAAAGACTACTAGCAGAAGATGCACCATTCATACCTATACTACAAGGCAAACTATACATAGTCACACAGAAGAACGTAGAAGGTGTAAAAGTAGGACCATCTATGCTCCTACCATACTATACTATGTATAAAGTAGAGAGCTAGACATAGACTAGCACAAGAAAAACCCGAGATTTTTTCTCTCCCCCGGGAATACTAGCTCTTCAGTACTCTTAGATCTACTCTAGGCTCTACACCTTATATAACTGTATAACTCCTAAGTAGGATGTGGAGTAGACTATGCCTATATTTTCAGAAAAACTACTAGTCCCAGTAGATATTGTAGTCGATAGTAGAGAAGCTAGTAAGAATAAAAAGATAGTAGAAGAACTTAGAAAGAAGCTAAAGATAGCAATTACTAGTCTCCAAGCAGGAGACTACTACCTATTATCGAGAGATCCCTCTAAAGCTATCCTCGCCGAGAGGAAAACTGTCCAAGATTTTGCTAACAGTATAAGAGATAATAGAGTATGGGATCAAGCTAGAATACTCAGACAAGCAGCTGAGCAAGAAGGCGTCAAACCACTAATTATACTTGAAGGCTGGCTAGGTGTACTAGAGAAGTATACTAAGTGGAATATAGCATCAATACTTAGAATACTAGACGAACTAGTACTAGACTGGGGTATTGCTATTATACCAACACATAGCCAGAAAGCTACTATCTCATGGCTAGTTGCTAAAGCAAAAAGCCTAGGTAGACCAGAGGAGAAGAAAGTAGTAAGACTGAGAGTAGAGAAGAAGCCTATGACACTACAAGAGAAGATACTATATGTTACTGAAGGACTAGCTGGGCCAGTAATAGCTAGGAGACTACTAGAAAAATTTGGTACTCTCAGAAGAATAGCTAATGCTCCTATCAACGAGCTGATGAACATAGAAGGTATTGGAGAGAAGAGAGCAGAAGAAATCTACTCAATATTCAATACAGAATGGAAGAATAGAAGAGATAAGAAATAAAAAGAATAAGATCTAGGAGACTATATCTCTTCGTAGTGTATAATTGTTACTGGACAAGCTTCTGCTGCAGATGCTACACAGTCTTTTAGATCAGCTGGTACTTTGCCTTCAGCAACATTATCTGGAGATATACGCCATTTTGGTACTATCTGAGATTTCCCATCTTCTTCGCTCATCTCGAAGACATCAGCACATAGACTTACACACACCATATCAGCTATACATGTCTCTCTATCAATCCATACTCTTAGTTCTGCCATTATCTTCACCAGGTGTTTCATAGCGGTAGAATAGAATTTTAAAATTATCCCACTCCCCACATAAAGAGTACTATTAGACTCACTGTATATACT
>JALTYD010000185.1 GCA_027046525.1 Pyrodictiaceae archaeon | reverse complement strand
CTACCACGTTGAAGAGTCTTTTTTATTGCTTCTTCTAATGCTTCAGCTATCGTGGCACCTTTTACAACCAGAACTTTTACGCTCTCTCTATCTAGACTAGGAATACCTATTCTATCTAGGTAAGATTCAATCTGTTTAAACTTAGGAGAAAGAGAGTTTAATGCCTTAATAGCTGCTGCCAGTGCATCCCTAGTATGTGGATCATTTATATTATTGATTTTTTGATTCTTTACATACTCTTCTACGAGGTGTCTCTTCTCTGCCGCAGATAGTTGTACTGAGGGCTCAAATATAGGGACATTAAGCATTGCAGCAACTTTTTTCACAAATTCTGGTGCTGGTTTTACATCTGCTGCAATTAGTACGGGTGTGCCATGTTCAGTTATTATGTTAATTACATCTGCGCGATCCATCCCCCTTCTACTCTGAACGATAACAAGTTTTCCATCGAGAGTTATTGCTGCTACTCCTGTAGAGATTCCTGGATCAATACCAACTATGATGTAAGGTTTTTGTCTACTCACCTGTTTTGCTGGCTCGAATAAGACCTTGTTAGTGTAGACAGGTTTTAGTAGTACTTTTATATCATGATCTTTATATTCTCTGATAATTTCTCTGACTTTGTTTTTAGGCGCATACACGGTGAATGTAGCACTTTCTAATCCTCCGCTGCTCTTTCTGAATAGCAAGTCATAGTCTAGTTTAGATCTATCAAGCAGTTTTCTTATTTCTTTTGTAGTCCGTAAGATTCTTGTACGTATACGTCTCTGGTGTCTAGCTCTACTCATGCCACCTTGTTTAGCTTGTCTAGACCTAGTTACTATTATTCTAGTCTTCTCATCTACGAATTTTACTATTGATCCATAACCCCTACTCGCTAATAAGGCTACAAGATAGGCTGTTTGTAGAGAACTAGGTTTACCAGACTTTAACTCTATTTTCTCTTTTTTAGCTAACTCACGTATATCTATGTATTCACCATTTGGTTGTCTTGTAACTTGTACTATCTTTAAATCATCAGGGAGTAGAGATAAAATACGTATTAAGTCATAATGAGAGGGTGCTATCTCGAATATATTATCTGTAGCCAGTATAGATGGTTTGTACTCCCATATTAGTCTTATGAGTCTATGTAGAGGTACTTTCATCTGAGTATGAATCGTATTTTTCTCATCAATCAATACTGTAGAAAAGCATGGACCTGTTTCACAACCAGGTTCTATATCAATACCCATTATGAGCAGACGATTGCACCCCCAAGATGTCAAAAACCATTACGTGCTTATTACCCGCTATGTATTTTCAATAACAGAGACGGGTTATATCGTTTTATTGTCACTATCATAGCTTGTACACTATTACAAGGTTAATTAACCAGAATGTTAATCTACTACATGGAGCCCCGCTGTCTCACACTCGGGGAGACCTACTTATAGGACGATGAACCGGGGCGGTCCAGCGGGGCACAAAGTACATTCATGTAAAAGTGTACGAAGAAAACAATATTTTGATAATGTCCTTAGATATGTGTTCAAGGGAATATATATGGCTCGTGTACCTGTTAAATTGGTTAAATGGAACGATATAGTAGAATGGAGTAGAGGATTAGCAAAACTAATAATCGAAAGTGGATATAAACCATCCATCATAATAGCAGTAGCACGTGGCGGATATGTACCTGCAAGATTACTTGCCGACTTTTTAGGCGTTGAGAACATGATCAGTATTCAGAGCCAACACTGGACAGAGGCAGCTAAAGCCGCCGAGAAAGCCATACTTAAATTTCCATTTAGAGTAGATTTAAGAGGCTATAAGGCCCTTTTAGTTGATGATATTATTGATACAGGTGAAACAGTACTATTAGCTAAGAGATATATTGAAAATGAATGGAAACCAGATGAACTGAGAGTAGCTGCACTTCAATGGATAAGCCCTATTGCTAAACTTAAGCCAGACTATTACTACTTAGAAGTAAAAGAATGGGTCTGGTTCCAATATCCCTGGACTAGACTAGAGGATACTATGCAGTTCATCAATAGGATGCTCAGAGAAACAGCAAAAGAAAAAGGAGTCAAAGAGTTTACATACGAGGAAATAAAATCACTATGCAGAGAATGGTACAATATCGAAGTAGAAGATTTCTACTACAGAGAAGCTCTTGACATGCTACTCAAAAAAGGTATACTCGTCAAACGTGGTAATAAGTACATAGTGGTTATTAATTCATAATAAATTACTTAAAGTTTATTATCCATATACTTACTGCGTAGAGATAGTAGCGAAATAGATGATGAAACCAGCTATCGCAGAATTAATTTAAGTGAAGAGGATTGGCCTTTACTGATC
>JALTYD010000184.1 GCA_027046525.1 Pyrodictiaceae archaeon | reverse complement strand
TGATTACAGGGATAGAGTATGGATAGATATCTGCTATAGTAAAATGAGACCAATAGACTATCTTTGAATCTACTGTAGCATTTATACCATACTTCTCTCTAAGGATTCTACATGCTTCTCTTGCATTCCTCTCAAGTTCTACCGAATCTCTATCAAGACCTCCTAGTATTACTATCTCTACATCAAAATCTCTTAGCTCAACATCAATTGGTGTCCCAACACTATGTTCTAGTCTAATAACTTCTCCAACAGACATAAGCGCCCCTTTACGGATATTACCTTATATTATTTTCTAGCTTAAACCCTCTCCCCCCGTAAGCCCTCTATATTACAATTAAATTCCTTCTAGGACAACTAATACATTAACACGTGTATATGCTGTAGATATACAAGACCAATTCCAAGTAATACCATATATATAAAATACAAAACGATATATTAACAGAAGCTAACTCTACCAAACAATGTAATATGCCCCTTACTCTACAATAGAGTGGGAGAACTGCAATGAATAAATTCTGGGAATCAAATCTCGAAAAACTACCACAGGATGTAAGAGAGATCGTGATAAAGACAATAAAACATAACAGATGGAGAAGATATGAAACTATCAATCTAATAGCAAGTGAAAATGTAATGTCGCCTCTAGCCGAAGCTGCCTATTTATCAGATATGATGCATCGATACGCTGAAGGAAAGCCATTCAAAAGATACTACCAGGGGACAATCTACGTTGATGAAATTGAAACAAAGACTTCGGAATTCATGGGTGAACTACTAGGTGGAGCGTATGTTGATCCAAGACCAGTTAGTGGGACTACTGCTAATGCTGCAGCATTTCGTGTACTCGCTGAATGTGGTTCAAAGGCTGTAATAGCTCCTGTACAAGCAGGAGCACATGTTAGTCATACTAAATTTGGAACTCTAGGAGCTCTATGTATAGAACACATAGAGTTACCTTATGATGAAGAGAACTTGAATGTTGATATCGATAAAGCAGTTAAGCTTATCGAAAGTATTAAACCGAAATTTGCTGTACTAGGTGGGAGTGTTTATCTCTTTCCCCATCCTGTTCGAGAAATAGCAGATGCTATACATAGCGTTGGTGGGAGACTAGTATATGATGCAGCACACGTATTAGGCTTAATTATAGGTAAGCGTTGGAGAAATCCACTAGACTATGGAGCTGATGTTGTTACATCTTCAACACATAAAACATTTCCAGGACCTCAGGGAGGAATAATAGCTTCAAGAGATAGAGATCTATTCAAGAAAATTGGACGAGCAATATTCCCATTATTCGTAAGCAATCACCATCTACATAGACTACCAGCACTAGCAATAACTGCGCTTGAAATGAAACATTACGGTGAGCTATATGCAGACCAAATAGTTAGAAATGCAAAAACACTAGCAGAAGCACTAGCAGCTGAAGGATTTAAAGTTCTCGGAGAAAATCTCGGATATACTAAAAGCCATCAAGTAGTAATCGATGTTAGGAGTGAAGGTGGAGGAGCCAAATCAGCTATACTACTCGAAAAAGCAAACATAATTGTAAATAAAAACCTCCTACCATATGATCCACCAGATGCTATTAAAGACCCGAGTGGTCTAAGACTAGGAGTACAAGAAATGACTAGATTCGGCATGAAAGAAGAAGACATGAAGATAATAGCAAAATTCATAGCTAGAGTTCTCAAGAAGAGAGAAGACCCTACTAAGATAGCACAAGAGGTAAAAAGTTATCGAAGAGACTACATAGAAGTAAAGTATTGTTTTGAACTAAATCCTATTGACGATGGTAAACTCTACCTACTTTTTTAGAGAGACTTAATACTTCAGAAGACTAACTAATAAGGAGAATAAGAGTACCCACCTTCATCCAAGCCCAGCGGGCCAGTCAGGGGGTCGGCGCGCACTATCCACTTAGTGTATAGATAATAACAGGGTATTAGAGGTATCGCTAGTCTTGTATCAGCCTCGTGCATACATAATTAATATAGGTAATGAGCTTCTTATCGGGAGGATAATTAATAGTAATGGTGCATGGCTGGCTAGTCAATTAACGCTGAGGGGAGTTATTGTAGAACGGATTGTAGTGGTACCCGATAATCTAAATAGTATAGTCGAAGAAGTGAGACGAGCTAGGAATCGTAGTGATATCGTCATAACTACGGGTGGTCTCGGACCAACTGATGATGATATAACTCTAGAGGCTGTTGCAGCAGCCTTCAACCTACCGCTTGTAGTTAATAAAGAAGCATACGAGATGGTTAAGAAAGTTTATGAATCAAAAGGGTATGTATTAACAAAAGAACGAATCAAAATGGCATATCTACCACTAGGTGC
>JALTYD010000183.1:6914-11056 GCA_027046525.1 Pyrodictiaceae archaeon | reverse complement strand
ATTTAAAAACAGTAATACCTGGTTATATACGGTCTAGATAATTTTTTAATAGAATTTTATCTCAGGTAAGAGGCGCCTAAATTCTTCTCTAGATAATCCAACTTTATAACTCGATAATGTTTTCTCTAGCTCCATATAGATATGTTTGATAACCTCGCTATAGTCTACTAGGCCTCTCTCTATCTTATCCATATAGCTCTGTAGCTTTCTAGTAGTTTCTTCTTCTACTAGATCTCCAACACTTCCAGCTAGATAGTCGTATACTCCTATGCCTCTCATAGTAGCTATTAAGTATCCCTGTCTACCTTTGAGTATAACATAGTTTCTACGGAGTAGAGTATCTATTATTGCAGCATATGTACTAGGTCTACCTATACCTCTCTCTCTCATTAACCTAACTACTTCTGATTGTGTCAAGAGGCTCTTAGGGCTCCAAGGCCTAGCTCTAACCCACTTTACAGTATACTTTCCGGGTACTAGTCTCTCTCTAGGCTTTACTACTTTGTATACTGATAGCCAGTTCTCCACGGGTATTTCTACTATTCTTTCTTCTCCTCTAACTACTTCTACAGATTCTCTATCTCCGATATCTATTACTAGTTTTATCTTTGCTCTTTGTATTCTTACTCTAGCTGGTTTCATCTGGCTAGCAATAAATCTCCTGAATACTAGGTCGTATAGTCTGTAGTGGTTACGTGTAAGAGGTCTTGCTAGCTGTATAGCTCCTTCTTCTACTAGTCTTCTAAGAGTACGTGCATCTATAGGCTTTGTTGGACGTATTGCTTCGTGTGCTCCTTCTTCGCCCCAGTGGCTAGGTTTGAATACTTCTCCTAGTACATCTCTACCGTATATACTTCTTAGGTATTCTTCTGCTACACTTATACCAACACTACTTATACGTGTACTATCTGTTCTATGGTATGTTATTAGTCCTAGCTCGAAGAGATCTTGAGCTAGCTTCATTATAGCTGGTGCTGATAATCCTAGCTCGCTACTAGCTTCTGATAGCATTGTATCTGTCGTGAATGGTGGGAGTGGGTTTAGTTCTTTTTCTTTTTCTTCTACGATTTCTACATAGCCTACTACTCTACTCTCTTTTACTGCTTTCTCGAGGATTCTATTGTAGTTGTGGATAGTCTTGAGTTTCTCTCTACGTAGTCTTTCTAGTTCTTCTCTACCTTCTAGTATTCTGTGTTGTTTTATTATCTCGTAGAGTTTCTCTTGTGTATCTTCTAGTGATTTTCTTATCTCGCTACTAATTTCATCTCCTCTTACTTCTACATATATCTCTTCCCCATCTGGTCCTTCTAGGCTGAAGCGGTATAGTGGTATCTTTAGATACTTATTACCTAGAGTTGCTTCTACTATCCATCCAAGTACTGGTGTCTGAGTACGGCCAGCACTTAGGTTATAGTTTGGTTTTCTACAAGACTCGAGTACTGTCTCCATAACATCTATTATGTTTTTTGTTCTAGGTATTTTCTTCTTCATCCTCATTGTACAGTATCTCTGCCAGAATTTTGTCCAGAGTAGTGGTGATAGTGTAAATCCTATCCATCTATCTTCTATTCTTCGTACTATCTGTGCTTTTACTAGGTTCTCGTTGAATGGCCTGAATTCTCTAAGTGCTTTTAGTAGAGCTTTACGTGTTACTTCGTGGAATTCTATTCTAACTATACTCTGTGCTGCTGGCCCTATGAGTGATGCTAAGTCGTAGCCTATTTTTTCACCTTCTGTATCTGGGTCTGTTCCTATAAGTACAACATCTACTTCGCTTGCTAGGTCTCTTAGTGCTTCTATTATATCCATACTACTTCTTACTGCTCTAGATCCACAGAGAGGACATACAAGTTCTTCTTCTAGCGTAGATTCTTCTCTTTCTCTCGGAGGTATACTCCACTGATAATTACATGCTAGGCATCTAGCAAGAGGAGCATATACTGGGTAGTAGCCTAGTCTATTCCTCCTAGGTACTACGACTATACCTTGTATGTTTGTCGCAGATGCCCAGTCTACATTAGATAGGCTATCTCTTAGTTGTCTTAGTATCCATTCTCTACTTATCTCCTCGCTGGGCAGCTCTGGTTTAGCTATATCGTATACGTGTCCACCACTAGCTGTTACTAGGAGTAGGTAGTCGCCAGTCGATACTTCGTAGACTGTTAGAGATCCTATTCTCCTCGTAGATGGTCTGCCGAAGAATCTAGCTATTGTCCTAGCTTTGTTGGGACTCTCTACAACTAGTAGAGCTGTTTTAACGAGTTCTAGTTGTTCTGGCTTAATAGCTCCTCTACGTACTTCTCTTACTTTTTCTCTATCTCTTCTAATCTCTTGTACTATAGCATCTAGGTTTATCTCATCTAGCTTCTTCCAGTCAGCATCTACTAGCCATCTTGTCCTCTGCAGGAGTCCTCTGAGTAGGCGAGAGTTATCAGATACTACTATACTTAGCCCCTTAGTTATACCGCCAGCGTATAGTCTGCTTGTCCTCCCAGACGCTTGGATATATGTTGGTATATCTGGTAGTAGTATGTATGTCTCGCCTTCTTCTCTCACAATAGCTATGTTTTCAACATCTCTAAGCTTCTCCCAGACATCTTCTCTCTCTAGTGTTTCTCGTAGCCAGTTAGTTGCTTCAAGTACTTTCTCTGATAGAGGTGTTGTTGGTTTTGATTCTCTAAGTTCTTTGGCTATAATAGCTAGTGCTGCTGGGCTTAGCCTAGTGAGTTGTGGTCTCAGATTAGTAAGATAGTTTTGTGCTCTTTCTGCTACATCTTCTGGGCCGTGTTCTGAGAGCATAGCTAGTAGATTGAGTATCATTAGTGGGTGTGGGTGTTCGAGTCTTGCACCAAATTTATGCCTAGGGACTCCAGCGAATACAGCATAGCTAATAGTTTCTGGGAGGTCTAAGCCTCTAACAGCTACACCATAGTATATAGCTACTCCTACTAGTACTCTCGTCTCTCCAGAGATAAACTTCTCTAGTGCTTCTTTGCTCTTTGCTGTAAATGCTTCAGCTCTAACACCTATACTTCTTAGTTTTTCTGCTAGTTTCTCTGCATATTCTGTACCTTTATCTACTGGTACATAGACTAGGCCTCCTGGGAGCTTACTATCTAGTTTTTTCACTATCTCTAGTACTTTCTCTTCTACAGTTCTCCACTCATCAGCTTCTATGTATGTATCTACTATGTTCCTCATAACTTCTGTTGCTGAGCCAGCTTGGAAGCCTAGTAGTACTTGGAATAGTCTTACTTGTCTACCACGGGGCCTACCAGTAGCACTACTAACTACTAGTATAGATGCATTTTTTCTCTTCTCTTGGAGTCTATCTTCTAGTTCTACAAGCCTATTATAGGTATCAGCTACAACTTCTTCGAAAGTCTCTCTCCTGACTCTCCTAATCTCCTCGAGAGGCACTCCTATGAAGCCTTCTTTAACCTTCTTCTTAAGCTTAGATATCTTCTTATCGTATAATCTCCTAGCTTGTTCTAGTCTTCTAGGTAGGAGATTCCTCAGCTTTAGTAGCTCCCATGCATTCTCTATATCTTCTTCGTTGAATCCTACGAGATATAGTACAGCTGTTACACTCTTACTACTCTTTAATACAGCATCTACATCATCAACAAATATGAACTTAAACCATTTATTCCAATTCTCCTTTTCTCTAAGCATATCTTTATATCTACTAAGCATAAACTTAGAAGTAGTTATCAGCACATCGAATTTTCCTTCTTTCAGCTTAGATTCAAAATTTTCTCTCTCTTTAGATTTCATCCCACTATAAAATGCTATTATCTCAATATCTCTACCTATTCTGAGAGAAAGTTCTTCTAGCTTACTATAGACCATTTTGACTAGAGGAGTAGTAGGTACTACTATGTAGCTTTTCTCGCCTCTTAGTGCAAAATATAGAGCCATTAATACTCCAAATGTTGTCTTCCCGAGACCTGTAGGAGCTATGAGAGCAAAACTCCTACCTTTTAATACTCTCTTTACCCATGTACGCTGAGCACTCCACAGCCTAGAACCAGTAGCTTTTTCGAAGAGAGATTCTACTTCACTTAGTTCTTTCTCGATACGCGAATAGTACTCTATCTCTGAGTCTCTTCTAAGAACACCTTTTTCTCTCAGTATCTGGG
>JALTYD010000183.1:0-6904 GCA_027046525.1 Pyrodictiaceae archaeon | reverse complement strand
TCGAGCCTAGATTCAGCTTCGATGACTTCTTTTAGACAACGAGGACATGGAAGTCCAACATATAGTCTATCATCACCTGTAGATCTTCTACAGTTGGGACAAGAATACAAGTATATTGCTAGAGGGTCTTTCTCGTGGATATGTGTACTCAAATACTTACACCAACTCATCTACTCGTGTAGAGATGAGCTTAACCTACTATACTATCTCCTCGTGATATGATAGGGGGATTAACTACTAGGTTTATTTGTTTTTGGTCTAGTCTTTTTAACACCACTAGTCTAGATGCTAGTAGAGTGCTAGAATGGTACTGGCTGTGGTAATACTCCTGCTAGATGTGCTATTATTAGTAGAGATAAACTTACTAATGGAACACCGATATTGTCATCTAGTATATCAAGTTTTTCTACGAAAGCTGATACAAAAGTAACAAGTAAGCCGAATACTCCAAATAATAAGTAGCCTAGTGGTAGAGATACTGCTAGGAACCCAACAGTACCATCTAGTGATTTTACTCTCTTTTTGTGTCTAAAACCTCTAATTATACCTGTTACTCCATCGCCGAAACTCATAAGGAATAGAGGGAAGATACCTATCCATACATTAAATGCCCAAGAAACTATAACTGCTAAGCTCCAGCTTATACAGTAGTAGACTTCGCTGATATTACTAGGGTCCTGGAACCAGTACATTAGTTTTCCTTTTCTATGCGGTAGATAAGTGTATAATGCTAGTCCAAGACCTGCAAGTGTAGGTATCCATGGCTCACGGAATAAGAATGGTATAGAGAGAGCTACTAAGCCTCCAGCTACTATATGGACTATCTTCCTAGAGATATACCTAGCAGGCCCTTCTCCAAGCCTATGTACATAGTAGTTGTATACATATCTAGAGATATAGTGTAGGACGAATAGAACCCATATACCCATAACTAGTGCTCGGAGAGCATCATGTATTAGTATTTCTAGCGGAGGCCTGTATGCTTCTAGGTTCACTACTATTCCCTTATCTATAATTCCCTTTCTCTATGGCTCTACTACACTTATATATAAATCCTTACTCTAGCTTTCTATAGAGTCTAGTACTAGACGCTTACTACAGAGTCTAAACCAGGTTATGGTAATCATTAATACCTTGTTCTAATCTAAGGGTGTCTATTGGTGGCTCTACATTGCCTACTAGGCAGCTATACTTAGTAGTAGGTATAGCTATACTAGTATTGATAGCAGCTGGGATATACCATTTATCGACACTTAAGACTAGTAGAGCAGAAGTACTAAGAGTCTATGTCTATGATAGCTTTATGGCTTGGGGAGAAGATCCAGAGCTCTTCGATAAACTAGTAGCATCTTTCGAGGAGAAAAGCGGTATTAATGTCGAGCTCGTGAAATTCGATAGTGCTAGAGCAATGATAACTACTATAATCAGCGAAGTAAGTGCTGGTAAAGAAACAGCCCATGTCGTTATAGGTGTTGATTCTGTTACACTAGTCGAGCTGTCTAAGAAGGGTATTATTGAGTGCTATTTAGCTCCAGGTGTTGATGAGAGACTAGTAGTATCACTAGATCCATCTAGATGTGTTACACCTATAGACTATGGCCTTATAGCTCTTGTATATGATCCTTCTAGACTAGATGAAGCTACTTTAGAAATACTAGATGATGGAGTTACTCTAGATGAACTAGTCGAACTATCTAGGATCATAGTAGGCGAAGATGCTACTATAAGTAGTACTGGTCTGAACTTCCTACTCTACACAATAGCTGCATCTAAGCTAGAAGGACTACAATGGGAGGATCTCTGGAGAGAAATGATAGATAATGGATTCTATATAGCTGGTAGCTGGAGTGATGCATACGAAGAATTCCTCAGAGAAGATAGTAGGAGAGCAATAGTTGTAAGCTATGGTACAGATCCAGCCTATAGTGCTTGGTATAGTCTATCTAAAGGTGGTGAAGAAAAACCCTCAATTAGAGCTACTGTACTAGTAGTAGATAGCAAGAAAACTGGCTGGCTCCAAGTAGAAGGTGTTGCAATAATAAGAGGAGCTCCACTGAGAGAAGCTAGAGAATTCGTAGAATGGCTAGTTAGCGAAGAAGTACAGAAATATCTACCTTCTTCTCAGTGGATGCTCCCGGCTAATCCTAATGTAGAGCTACCTAGCTATTACAAGTTTGCACTAAGAATCGATGATATAGACTACCTGCTCAATAGAGAGATAAGTATAAGTGATATATCGGAGAACCTAGAGGACTGGCTATCGAGTTGGACAAAGATAGTCAGCTAGGCTGGCTAGGAGTACTACTAGTAGTTCTAGCTCTACTAGCCTCTCTACTATATATCTCTCCTATTTTTATATCAATAGTTATCACTGGTAGTCCTCCAGATATCGATTTACCATTTAGTCTTACATGGGTATTTATATGGACTATAGTACAAGCTATAGCTAGTGCATCAATATCTCTCCTACTAGGCTGGCCTCTAGGTATACTAGCAGGATACTATAGATCGAGGATAGCACAATTTACTACTATTGCTTCTTTAGCTCCTTTTATGAGCCCTGTTGTCTCGATAGCTATTGGCCTAAAGACACTATATGGTAGAGATGGTCTAATAGGATCACATATAGAGCTACTAAATAATCTATCGAGTAGCTGGCTTGGAGTAATAATACTCAATAGTTATTTCAACATAGGTCTTATAGCAGTACTAGTAGCATCATCAGCTAGTTCAACAGAGAAGAACATCATAGAGCATATGCTCATCATAGGGCTCAGAGGGCTAGAACTCTGGCGTAAAGCTCTACTACCACTAACATCTAGACCTGCTCTATACGGATGGGGTATTGCTTTCCTATACTCGTTTACTTCTGCATCACCTCTACTAGTCGAAGGCGCCCGCTTCAGATACTATACTATCGAAGCATGGCTCTATACTCTCTACTCTGGCTTCCCTCAGAGATACTCATGGGTTCCATTTATAGCTCTCCTAGAACTCGTAGCTGCATCTATCTTCTCGTATATACTGATACGTTTCTCTGAAGAAATAGCTATTTCTCCTATAGGAGTCAGAGGTGTTAGTGCTATTACTCCTCGTGGCTTCTCTAAGATACTAGTTCTAGCCTACCCTATAGCTATACTCATCTATCTATACCTACCTATTGTGAGCCTAGTAGGATATGCTATTGACTCAGATATATCTGAACTAGCTCGAGTATCAGAAGTCCATGGGCCTGGTTTCATAGGTGCTATTTTCAACAGTTTATTCTTAGGTTTTATCGTCGTAGTAGTAACTATACCTCTAGGACTAGTTGCTGGCGAGAAGAGATCTCTCGGAGTCTTAGCACTTTCTACGATAGCTGTAGCGCCTGTAGCTTATGGAGTAACAGCTAGTATAACATACTATAGGTTTCTATCAGAGCTACTTGGTACTATAGCTGCTAGCTATCTAATGACACTACTAGCTCATATAGCTGCTGCTCTCCCTCTATCTAGTAGAGTACTTGCTGCTGGCTCTGCTAGAATCCCCCGAGAAGTTAATGATACAATGGCTCTACTAGGTCTTAGAGATCTAGAGTATCTGTGGCATAAACTACTCACTATACTTCCTTCGACACTTGCAGCTATAGGATTCTCTCTAGCAGCTAGTCTTGGAGAATTTGGAGCAAGTATAGTTGTTACTACGCGTGAAACACGTACTCTTACAGCACTTGTCTACAGGATATATGGCTCTGGGAGATTCTTCGAAGAAGCAGTCTTAGCCGCATTAATACTAGAAGTTATGAGCCTCCTAGCTCTCCTACTCACTATAGTCTATTCTAGACGCATTATTGGGAGAAGTAGCTATAGCCTCATATAGATGTTATCAAGTAGTATTCTCAGCCTAGATGTAGGAGATTCATAGACCATACTCTTTAGAAGCTCTATACCTAGATCTCTTGTCTTCTGAGATAGACTTGTTATCTTTTCTAAGACTTTCTCTATGCTAATAGTAGATAGTCTAGCTCCTGGAGGCTCATCTACTCTCTCTACTAGAGTCTCTCCACCAACTACATATACTTCAACTTCTGACGGCATCTTGTCTGGATACAGTCTATCCATTTCTTCATCAACAATTATTCTTACTTTCTCTAGTAGTCTTAGTACTCTATTATCACTTAGTCCTCTCTCAATAGTATCTATATTAACTACTCCATATACTAGAGCAACTGATACTAGGAATGGTATACTAAACTTAGCTTCTTCTAGACTAGAAGGATTCTGTATACCTGCTACTCTTGCAGCCTCTCTATAGGTTCTAATAGTTACTCTAGCTACTATCTTGTCTTCTATCTTCTTTGAGAGCCTAGAAGCAGCTACTATAGATGAATGAGAATGATAGCATGTTGGGAAAAGCTTAATCATAGAGTTAAACAAGGCTATATCTCTAAACTGGGCTTCTCCGAGTCTACAACTATAAGTAGAACAAAACTCTCTAAGAATCCTAGTTATATCTACACGGTAAGTCCTAGCAGCTAGCGAAGATCTAACACCTATATCTACAGCATTCATAGGCGAGAAAGGCTTAGCATCTCCACCTCTAGCTGCTGCCCATAACCCACCAGTATAGTTTAGAGATAGTACTATAGCAGCTACTGTATCTTCAATGGACCCACCCGATGATAATGTATATGCAGCAGCTGCACCAGCAGCACCTACAGTTGCAGTCGTGTGCCATCTAGTATAGTGTTTCCTTCCTAGGAGAGCTCCAAAGAATCTAGATACTTCGTAGCCAGCTACTACACCTACTAGCATAGAATGGTATAAAGCATCTACTCTTTCTGCACCAGCTAGTGCTGGTGGTACAGCTATTGATCCAGCATGTACATATCCACTTGGTAGCCAGTCGTCATACTCTAGGCTATGAGCTAGTAAAGCATTTAGAGAAACAGCTTCTAGTAGACTTGTCTCTCTCCACGCACCAACTACTAAGTGTCTACCTTCTCCTGTAGCTAGACTATCTACTAGTCTACGAGCTCTACTATCTAGGTGGTATGCTGCTGCAGCAACAGCAAGTGTATCTACAACTACTACTCTAGCTCTCTCTACTGCTTCTCTACTATTTATTGCTCTCTCTAGATATTCTACTAATTGCTCATATAGTTCTATCCCAGTATTACTCACTAGCAATCACCTAGCTCTAGACCTAGTAGTGGAGCATGTTGCTGTGCTCCATAGACATCTCCATCTCCTGGCTCACCAGATGGTACTATTCTCTTAAGAACAATCTTCATAGCTAGTATCGATGGTATAGAGTATATACCAACTATATAGTCTCTACCTACTCCGTACAGCCCAGCTATACTAGTCTCTGTTAATACTTCTCTTAGCTTCTCATAGCACTTCTTATCTCTAAGTATAATATCGATTGTTAGTAGGTAAGGACCAGCATTTTTACTCCTAATTATCTTAGCTACATCAGCTAGCTTCACCATGTACCAACACCTCTCTCTACTCTCCCCCCTCTATAGACTACTAGCTCGGCTCTAGCTAAGCTGTAGGGAGTCCAGGGCCTAGCTAAATGCCATACTGACCACTCATAAGCATCGCCTATGTAGATATCGCTAGGACTTAGTGGGAATGCAAGATTACCAGCTGTTGTCTTTCTACCAGGCCAGCCTATGTGTAGTAGATAGCTACGTGCAACTGCAATAGCTTCTCGTGCTCTACTAGGTCTAGATGCAATAGCTTCTACTAGTAGGCCTATTTCGTGGCATACTCTTTTACACGGCTCTAGTTCTTTCATTACTGCGTCTCTCCCATACACTCTTACGTAGATCTGGATATCTTCTCCTACACGTCTATGTACTTCAGCTATAGTTTCTTCTAGGAGACTATCTAGATTTTCTATAAAATCTGGATCTCTAGCACCTGCTATAGTTATTGCTCTATAGCCTATCTTTCTAGCTCCCTCGAGTTTAACAAGATAGTCTTTCTCGCTGACCCACTTAGCTCCACGTACTTCTACAGTAGATCTATCTGCTTGTATATATTCTACTCTTGATAAATCTAGATAGCCTCCTGGTAGTACTTCTCTGAAAGGATTATCTCTCTCGTAGAGTGCGTGCTCGGCTATAGATACTACTGTAGCTCTTCTTTTTGGATTCGTAGGTTTTACATAGAACTTGTCTTTCTCAACAAATGCTAGCATACCATCACTACCACTACCAGGCTCTGCAGCAATAGCTCCACATTCTAGTATCTTACCAACAAGTACAGCTACTCCTCTATCTATCCCTCTAGCTACTAGAGGTGCTGCAAAAACAGCAGCATCAGCTACTCTACCAGCAACGACTATATCTGGGCTCCAGTCCTCGAGTACTCTTAGGATAGGCTCGATACCATTCTGTGCTACTACTATAGAATCTCTAGCTCTACCTAGATCGAATTCTGGCGCACCTGTACTAGCAGGACCTACAATTCTATCTTCTCTAGCTAGCTTCTCTAGTACAGCATGTGGTACATCAGAATATACTACGGCTATCTTTACTTCTCTTTCTAGTTTCTTCTCAGCTAGTACATCTAGTACTAGTCTTAGTGTTCTCTCAACATGTTTCTCTGAACCAGCACCGCCAGAGCTCCCTATAACTACAACTGCTCTCTTCTCTAGAGCAATACTCGTTATCATATCCAGGTCTCTACGAACTTGCTCATCTACAACTAGTGGTTCTCCACTCCCCAAGTAGTAGGGGCCTGGGTCTGTCGAGCCAGCATCAACACCTATAATATCGATATCGTATTTTAGTACTTCTTCTATACTCTCTCTAGGAAATCCATAACCTAGTATCGCTGTAGGAGAATACACTATTACCTCTATGTATAACCACCTCTTGGGCTATAATAGTAATAGTAGTATTGTTATCTTC
>JALTYD010000182.1 GCA_027046525.1 Pyrodictiaceae archaeon | reverse complement strand
ATACAAATTTTTAGACGAGTATGATATAAATATAAATATCAATAAAGGTATCCCATTAGCAAGCGGTCTCGGTGGCTCATCAGCTCTTTGTGTAGCTACAATAAAAGCACTTACAAAACTCACAGATACTAATCTAAGAAGCGAGGAGATAATCAAACTAGCTAGTGAAGCAGAGAAGATATATTCAGGCTCACCTCACTACGATAATGCTGCTGCTAGTCTCCTAGGAAGCCTAGTAGTAGTTACTCAGGACCGTAATGGTAATATAATAGCCGAGAAACTCGACCTAGATATATGGCTTGCTATATTTATACCACGAGTATACTATACGGGTCTCTCTCTCCGTCTACTCAGAGAGGTTATCCCACGAACTGTAGATATATATGTTGCATCTAGAAATTCAGGCCGCTTAGCTCTCCTAGTCCTAGCTGCTCTTAAGAAGGATCTTAGACTTCTAGGAAAAATGATTATGCAGGATGAAATCGTAGAACCTTCGAGAGCACGTTACATACCATGCTATCGCGAAATAATCGAACGAGCTCTCGATGCTGGTGCTCTAGGAGCTACTATAAGCGGTAGTGGTCCCGCAGTAATGGCTCTTACTGATAGTAGAGAATCCGCAGAAGAAGTAGTTTTTCAAGTAAATAGCAAGTGTAGTTGCTGCGACATAGAGGTAGCTAAAATAGCGAGAACTGCACCAGGTACTGAGATAGTATCTATAAAAAGATAAAACAAAACCCTAAATAAATCCATCTATGCTTTGTTCTATTAGGGCGAAGCATGAGGAAAACGCTTACCTCTTCTACTCTGTTGTTGCTAATAGCTATACAAATCCTTACTACGCCTATCATTAGTGGATACAATCCGCTCTATGAGAGATATAGTTCTGTAGAAATGATTGTCCCCGCTGTCTCTGTTGAAAATGACAAAGTTATAGGTGTTACATCAAAACTGACTGTAAAAGTTGCATGGCCTGGTAATGGAACAGTATACCTTGTTACTGATCCACTCACCGAACTAGATATGCAAGCATCAGCTAGGTTAGCAGCTGTAGTTGCATCGATTATAGCTGGTGTTGATTTCTTTTCATATGACTACTTTGTAGAGATTAAATCAAACACTACTATAGTGGGAGGTCCAAGTGCTAGTGGAGCTATAACTGTAGCTTTAATAGCTGCTCTCCGTGGAAAAACTATAAGTAGCGAATTTTCAATGACAGGTACTGTCAGCCCTGATTTATCACTAGGCCCTGTAGGTGGTATTCCACAGAAACTTAAAGCTGTATCTGATAGAGGAGTAAAAATATTCGTTATACCGCAAAGTCAACTAGAAGCTACTGATCTAGAGACTAACGAGAAAGTTGATGTAACAAAGCTCGGAGAAAAATATGGTGTTAAAGTAATAGGCGTAGCTTCTATAGTAGAGGCATACATGTTAGCCACAAATGATACTATTCTAGAATACAGAGAATTAGAAGCAGATAGAAAAACTGAACAACCCTATCCTCTATGGCTACAAGAAGAACTAACCAACATTATACATGAATTAAGGAAAGCATCTTCCTCTAATCTAACATGTACACTAGAAAACCAGAAATACATGAAAGAAAACGAGAAACAAATTCTCTCTTCATACATTGAAGATATCAATAAGACACTCAAAGAAGCTAAACAAGCTGAAGAAAGAGGGGATTTATATACAGCTGCTTCACACTATTTCTACACCGCATTTATGACAACATATACATGTCTACTCAGCAAAGTACTCATTTCAAATAAACCAAAAGCAGAGCTACTAAATATAGTAGACAACTATATAGAGAAAACTTCATCTATTTTAAACAATCTCAATAGAAGTCTTACTAGTATTGACAAGAAACAAATGACTGCTTCTGAGCTACAAGCTCTAGTTGCATCTCTGATAAGATTTAAAGAAGCAGAAGAGAACTTAGATCTACTCACACAAGCTAGAAAAGAGCTTCAATACACACTCTTGAATATGAAACTTATTGAAAATATATTATTAAAAACTGCATATACATACTATAGATCAGTAACTTCAGCACAATGGCTTAAGATGGCCGAGAGAGCATCAGCTCTAGTAGATGAAGAAAAAGTAACAATAGATAGATTATCATTTGCTGTACGAGTCCTAGCTTATCATGCATATTCAACATTTGCATACCTAGAGTCTCTAGGTATACCTCTAGGTAAGGATATCTACGAAAACATAGAACATATACAACTACTACTATCCGAGAGTAGCCAGGATGCTAACAGCATCCTATATGCATTAGCACTATCTGTAGACTCTATATCGCAAATGAGTTCCAAAATATACATGTTATTCTCCAACCCAGAAT
>JALTYD010000181.1 GCA_027046525.1 Pyrodictiaceae archaeon | reverse complement strand
GATGAATACATGCTATATAGGGAGCTGAAACCCGGTGAAAAGCTACTTGATATAAGCTATAGTGGGCTCTACAAGAGGCTGAAGACTCTTGCTAAAAGAGCAGGTGTAGATCCTAAAAAGGTTAGACCACATGTGCTTAGACATACATTTGCTACAGAGGCTTTGAGGAGAGGGCTTCCACTACCTGCTTTACAAAAGCTCCTAGGACATCACGATATAAAGGTTACTCAAACCTACTTACACTTGCTCAGAGAGGATGTAAGAGAAGCATACATAAGGGCTTTTGGAGAGAAGAGACGAAGAGGCTACGGTCTAAGTATTTCTGATATTGATTATCCTCACACTCAATATAGAGATCCTACAGAGAGAAAGTACGGACAAACACATAGTGACGAAAATAAAGCAAAATTAGAGTATATACTATCAACTCTACTAGAATCAATAATTGCAACTAACAATAATCCAGTCCTAATAGACTTGGTTCAAAGGAGACTAGGTCGAAACAAAGAACTAGAGATTATTAACAATAAAGATTAGAGAAGAATTACCTAGAAACAAACAAATTTATTGTAACAAGATTACTATTTCGATTTGCGACTAAATATGGTGCAAAGTAGACTAGGTTAATTAATACTCCTAAGATACTACAACTCTAAATGGGTTTATACTACGTGTTTATCGACCGAGTACTTAGAGAAGCAAAAAGAGTACTAGTAGAAAGAGAAGATGCTGTGAAACTGATACTGGCAACAATACTAGCACGAGGTCATGCTCTAATTGAAGGAGTACCTGGTGTTGCTAAAACACTTACTGTAAAGACAGTAGCTAAACTACTTGGTCTCAGCTATAAGAGGGTTCAGATGACGCCTGATCTCCTGCCTGGTGATATTATTGGATCGTATATTTATGATCAAAAAACAGGAGACTTTAGGCTACGGAAGGGGCCTATTTTTACAAATATCTTACTAGTAGATGAGATTAATAGAGCTTCACCTAGAACACAAAGTGCTCTGTTAGAGGCTATGCAAGAAAAGCAAGTCACAATCGAGGGAACTACAATAAGACTCGAAGAACCATTTGTGGTACTAGCTACCCAGAATCCTATAGAATATGAGGGTGTTTTTCCATTACCAGAAGCACAACTCGATAGATTTCTTGTAAAAATAGAAATGGGTTATCTCTCACGTAATGGTTTTAAGAAACTACTAGTAGAGGCAGACGTTATAGAAGAAGAATCAGAAAAATTAAAGAGTGTAGTGAATAGAGAAGCAGTTCTAGGAGCTATTACGTCTATGAATGCTATTTATGTAGATGAGAGCATTTATGACTACATTGTATCGATTTGTGAAGCTACAAGAAAGCATGTTGCTGTAAAGTTAGGTGCTTCTCCTAGAGCAGGAATAGCACTGCTGAAAGTTTCAAAGGCTATGGCATTAATGGAAGGTAGAAAATATGTAATCCCAGATGATGTAAAGAAAGCTGCAATTCCAGCACTCTCACATAGAATTCTGATAAAACCAGAATATGAGGTGGAAGGAGTGACTCCTGCGAAAATAATTGGGGATATTCTCGTAAAAACACCTATTCCTAAACCCTAAGGTGATAACATGGTAAACATAGATAAAATGCTGTATCTACTCGTGTTATGGGCTATAGCGAGCATCTCTATAATTAATGCAACAGCATATATTGATAACTACGTTAATAATGATGAGAATACGAGTATTAATTACATAGTTTATGAAAACCGCCATACACTTAATTTCCCGCAGCTCATTGCCGAGCTAGAGAGAGGCAATAGTAATCCATTAATTAGTCATTTTATGTTTACTCAGACGAAAGAAGGAATTACACTTATACGCTCACTAGGCGGATCCAGCAGTATAAATACCCGAGAGAGAGACAGCATCGCATTAAATCTACCAGGTAGAAATCCAGCCTATATTGAAGAGCTTAATCCTGATTATTACCTAGAAGAATTCTTGAAAAGTATTGCATTAAATACAAGTAGCCCAGAAGAACTTGCATCGAGTATAAGTAGTAGTGAATTAAAAGACAGGATATACATACTAATTCAACTACTTTCAAATAATACAACAAAAACTGGAGAGGTTTACAATGAAATAGTATATACAAAGAACTTGGCAGAATACCTATACGCTACTGGAGAAATTGATGTCACAGAATATCTTATAACAATGAAAATATTGAGAGAGCTGGCGGAAGAGAGTAATCTTAGACCACTCTATAGAAGTATAGAGGAATCTATAGCTAAGGTACTTGCAGAAATACTAACAGAAGCTGGAAGAGAAGAAGCTCTACGCCGGCTATTGAAATCTCCCATAGAGACTACTTATAGTGCTGCAACAG
>JALTYD010000180.1 GCA_027046525.1 Pyrodictiaceae archaeon | reverse complement strand
CTATAGGTGCTCTAAGTATTTTGAGAGCAGTTTTTACAGCTGATGGTGGAGAAGAAGATACATCGTATATTTTTGATAGTTTTAGTAGTTTTAGCCATAGCTTATGTGCTTCAGCCCAGTTTCTCTCTATCCAGCTACTATATATACTCTTGTGTAGCCAGGGAGTAATATTAGCGAGACCCATTATGCCGCCATCACCTCCTGCTATTAGTACTGGTAGGAGGAGTTCATCTAGGCCAACTAGTACTGAGAAGTCTCTCCTAATACTCTTCGTAGACTGTATTAGTCTCCTAATATAGGTGAAATCGCTAGTAGTAACTTTTGCTGCTACGATATTACTATGTTCTGATACTAGTTGCTCGTAGAGTTCTACTGGGATAGTGATACCTGTAGTTTTAGGTATATTGTATACTATAATGTATGTATCTAGGTTATTAGCTATTTCAGAGAAGTACTTCTTTAGAGTAGGAGTATTGTATTTGAAGTAGTATGGTGTAGTAATTACTACTCCATCAACACCCATATCTACGAAGAGTCTACCTAGTTCTAGTGTATGGATGAGCGTATTAGTACTTATTCCAGCTACTACTTTTAGTCTACTACTTGCTACTTCTAGGACAGTTTTAACTACAAGTTCTGCTTCTCTCGGTTTTAAGTGTACAAATTCTCCTGTTGTCGAGTTTGGGAAGACACCATCTATTCTATGTTCTAATTGGTATGTTACTAGCCATTTTAGTGAATCTATATCGACTTCTAGTTTTCTATTAAATGGCGTAATAAGAGGTGTTATTACTCCAGAAAACACAGTATTTGTCAATCTATCAATCCATTTTCCCTAACTTGTATAGTGCCTAGTAAATAGTTCTAGCTATAGTCGATATACTGAGACAATGTCTAGAGATGAGTTGTAGTTAGTGTGTCTTCTCCTATTTCTCTTTCTTTGAAACTTTCATCCTTATGATGCCTCCATCAGGTTTAGCCTCTATACGTAGTATACGTTTAGGTTCTGCTACTTCTAGTAGGTCTGGATCTATTTTGGTAGAGATTATAGAGCCTATGTGCTCAGTAGGTGTTACGAGTTTAACTAGTGTAGCATCTGGAACAGTTACTTCTAGGTCAATAATACTACCGTCTACTTCTACAGAGATAGTAGATTCATCTCTATACTCGCTATATTCTAGTTTAATATCTGCTACACCACCGCTAGACTCTATGGATAGTTCGCTTTCTCCTAGGCTGCGAGAAGCTAGAGAAATTGTTCCTCCTGATATTTCTATAGATGCTTTTCTAAAACCTTCAGGGTTATTGAATTCTATTTTCCCGCCGGCAATTTCGATATTTATTTCTTCTAGCTTATCTCTAGGTAGTAGTACTCTAGATGAGCATCCTAGGAATTCTAGACCTAGATATTTATGCTCTGTATCTATGTCGAAATCACATGAGCCGTGCATGTAGATCTCTATTGAGGGTTCTTTATCGCTCTGTGTTATCTCTAGCGAGCCACCTACAAGTTCTATGTCTAGCTTACTAATACTACGGGGTAGTTCTAGGAAGTGAGTTTTAATTCTATGTTTTTCTTCTCTTCTAACTTCTACGTGTTCTTCGGCTTGTTCTTTTCCTCCACGGAGAGATTTTGTATACTGGAGTACACTGTATGCCTGTCTACCTAGGTCTGTAAGCTGGTATTCTCCATCTCTATTCTTTTCTATAAACTCTTTTAGCTTCTTTAGGTGGAATGTCATTGTACCTGTATCTTTTACACCTACTTTATTCATAAGTTCTGTAAATCCTTTGGGGCCTTCTTCTGCGAGGATCTTGATTATATTTCTTCTTATTCTATGTCCTAGTGCTGATAAGATCTTCTCTTCGTCTGTATTCATAATTTCTACCATTTTCTACTATATAGTACTCGTCAATTATAGCTAGTAAGTAGATTATATTCTACAAGTAGTTGACGATAATACTCGTCAGATTGTGTAGCTAGACGGGGTGTTGCTGGGACTCTATGTAGCTGAGAAGAAACACGAGAATGTATTATATACTAGGTCGAAGAGTAGCTAGTATTCTCCTATACTGTGGGTCTACTTGGTGATAGTAGTCTATTATTAGCTATAGTTTCGAGCACTACTTGTTACTTAGTTTTGGTAGGATGTATAACTTACTAGTTCGTAGGTGTTCTAGTAATAAGTAGCTATAAGTTTTTATGTGGGTTCGCTATAGATAAATATAGACTCTCTACGAGAAAATTAACAAATTTAATAAACTAGGTTGTAGGCTGGTATATTTGTCTGAGATTCTACCTGTAGGAGAATATTATTCTCCGAGTCTTAATGACTATCTAGACTACTATGAGCAGAGTATAGAAGATCCAGAG
>JALTYD010000179.1:6131-11146 GCA_027046525.1 Pyrodictiaceae archaeon | reverse complement strand
CTCTCTATATAGTATGACTAAGCCTGATAAACCAGTACCTAGATGAGCAATTATCCCAAGCTCGTATCCAGCGAAAGAATCTAGACTGAGTAATCTACCGTAGAAGATGACAGCTTGTCCACTACTACTAACCGGTAGCCATTCTAGTGAACCCTGTAATAAGCCAAGAAGCAACATAGTAAACCAATTTTGATCTAGATTCATGTCAGAGCCCCATACGCTCAAGCAGATGTATCATATAATTACCACGTAGCATAAGGTCATAAAACCTAATATTGCTACCTCAATGTAGAGAATCAACTGGGACAATTTAGCAGCTAGTAAAAAGCATCATTGATCACTAAGAGGTACTAGATATGGAAAAGACCTCCTTTATACATGCTATAGTAACAGTGTTAGCTGCTATGTCTTTCTTGATGATAATAGTTAGTGGACAGGCTGCAATAGAAATATACTATGTATATAACTTCGCTGAGGATGGTATAGCTTTAGTAAGAGTCATTGTATCTTCAAACCAATCTCTAAATACTATCATAGTTAATTTAGAAAAAAACTTCGACGAAGCAACAATAGCTGTATATGATGATCGAGGCAACCCATATCCATATATAGTTAGAAATAACACACTACTCGTCGAAGCAGGTAATTCAACGAAGATTATAATAGAATATGTTGCAATGCCCTCAACGATACTTGATATCGGCACATATAGGATAGTATTACACCCAGAAGGCCCATCAACAATATACTTACCAGCAGATGCCGCAATAGTAAGCTTTACAGGGGCACCTCAAATACTAGTTCAGAATAATAGAATAACACTAGTATATAGTAGTCCAGGAAACTATACTATAGAATACATTATCGTTAGTGAACTCTTTAGAGAACTCCCACCGCCAGAAGAGCCGACAGAAACTACACCTACTAACATAACAACTACAACTCCAACTACTACAACTACAATCAATACTACAACCAATACTTCCACAGTACCTCAGCCAGCCATACATACTCCTCAGAATACAACAACTCAGCTACAACAAACAAATACAACAAAGCCTACAGAAACATCAACACCTCCCCAAATCCCGCAAACTGAGACTACCACAGAAAAACAAACACCAACATCTCCTCCACAATCTACAACGCCAAGTATAGAGGCCACAGAAACTGAAACTAAAACAAATACAACCTCTACACCAAGTGAAGCAGATAAAACTACTACAATTGTAGCATTAGTAGTTCTAGCTATAACTATTATTGGTCTAGTCTATATACTATACAAGAAGAAACCTTCTTCTACCGGGGGAGAGGCATTAGAGGTTATAAAAATAGAAGATAGACTAGATGAGAGAGATCGCGCTATACTAGATCTACTAAAAGAAACAGAATATGTAGGAGTAAGTGAAGTAGCTAGAAAACTAAACATAAGCAAATCTACTGCGTGGCGAAAACTCCAAAGACTCGTAGAAATGGGTCTAATTGAAAGAAAGATATCAAAAGATGGAAATCCAGTTTATAGTCTCTCACGAAGAGAAAAAAGAGAAAACCAGCTATAATAGAGGAGAGCCTCATTTGAGAGAAACTGAATCTAAAATAATACTAAGAAGTTGTAGAGAGATTAACGAACTATCTAAGAGGCTAGAGGATATAGGCTTTAAACTAGTAGAAGAAGTATACGAAGAAGATCATTACTACAATCACCCCTGTAGAGACTTTAAAAGAACAGATGAAGCACTAAGAATAAGACTATCCATTATAAGACATCAAGGAATGCCTAGAACAAAATATACACTTACATACAAAGGCCCAAAGAAGATAATAGGAAGATCTAAAACTAGAGAAGAAGTCATAGCAGGTATCGATGACCCAGAGCAACTACATCACTTACTAGAAAAACTAGGCTTTAACAAAGTAGGTATTGTTAGAAAAACACGCACCTACTACAAGAGAGATACTATAGTAGTTTCACTCGATAGAGTAGAAGGACTAGGATGCTTCGCAGAGATAGAAATAGAGCGAGGAGCAGAGAAATCAGAAAAAATACTAGATAAGATAGTCCACGAACTAGGCCTAAATAATTATGTTTCTACCTACAAATCTTATCTTGAACTAATACTAGAAAAGAACAAATAACCTAACTACAATTATAACCTCTCCTCATATCTAATCTCATAATTGGATGATGAAGGTTAAAAGCGGCAAGGCATATGCCAATGAGCTAGGCCAGGCTTCTGACAGAAATAGTATTACTACACTTGTAGAGAATAATCGTTGTCGAGCTTATACCCATAATGGAAACTTTTTAGTTTAGATAGATTTTCATTACCCTTTAACCTTAATGGGTAGTACCTAGTAATTATCTTGTAAATTGGGAGTAAATATAATGGGTAGAGTCCTAGTAGCTGTAGCTATAGATGATGAACAAGCATCTATACTAGAAGATATTGCTCGAAAGAAGGGTGTGAGTATAGGTCAGCTAATTGAAGATGCTCTAAGACTTCTCCTCGAAACAGAGAAGATAACACTAGTAGCAAAGAAAGAAGCCTAGTTAGAAATCCCATCTTAGTACTGTCTAGCTAGTCTCGCTATTGTTACTGCCTTCTTACTGCATCTTATACACTTTGTATCTTCTCCTAGCTTAACATCATCAATAGGTGTTCCTAACATTTTAGCTCCAATCTCTTCTTCTATCTTTATCCCGCACTCAACTACGCCGCACCAAGGTACTTCTACTATGCCTTTTTCTTCTTCTACTATTTTCTTTGCATCTTCTATGTCTGCTGCTCTTCTTATATTACTCTTCATCCATCTCCATGCTCTCTCTCTTAGATTTTCTTCTACCTGTTTGAATAAACTAGGTAGATATTCTCCTAGCTTGTCGAAGGGGATAGTGATTTTCTCTAGTGTATCTCTCCGTGCTAGCGTTATTGTTTTATCATGTACTTCGCGTAGCCCTATTTCTATCCTAATAGGGACTCCTCGTAGCTCCCACTCATAGAATTTTCTTCCAGGTCTTACTTCTTCTCTATCATCTACTCTAAATCTTACACCTAGCTTTTCTAGAGTCTCAGTCACTAGACTTACGTAATTCTTTACTCTTCTGTTTTCCTCCTCTGTTTTTGCTGGTAGAGGAATTATCACTACTTGAATCGGTGCAATATTTGGTGGTAGTATAGTTCCTCTATCATCTCCATGTATAGATATGAGTGTTGCTATGACTCTATCACTGACACCATAGCTTGTCTGCCATGCATAATCTAGTGTTTCATCTGGTAGCTGAAACCTAATCTCAAATGGTATTGTGAAATTCTGGCCTAGATGGTGCGCAGTACCTATCTGGAGAGTTTTCCCATCAGGCATTATGGTATCAAATGCTACTGTGTAGAGAGCTCCTGCGAATTTATCCCATTCGGGTCTCCTACTAATCACATATGGTATTCCAAGGTAGTCGAAGAACTTCTTGTATACATCTATAGCCTCACCTACTTGTCTATCTGCATCTTCAAAACTATCATGTACAGTATGTGCTTCTTTGAATGTTGTAACTTCTCTTAGTCTTATCATAGGTCTTGTTGCTTTTGTCTCGTACCTAAAAATACTGACTATCTGGTAGAACTTCTTTGGTAGATCTCTATAACTCTTAATCCAAAAACTCTCCATATAGCTTAGATTAGTCTCACTAGTAGGACGTAGTGCTAGTTTAACATCGAGTTCTTCGTCTCCTCCTCGAGTAACCCAGTAGACTTCTGCTTCGAAACCCTTAACGTGTTCGCTTTCTCTCCTAAGTAGATCTTCAGGTATAAGTAGTGGGAGAAGGATTTCTTCGTGTCCACTATTATCTAGGAGCTCTCTTAGTACTTCGAGTACTCTTCTTCTTATCTGAAATCCATATGGTCTCCAGACACCCATTCCCTTCACAGGGTAGCGACCATAATCGTATATCTCAGCTTCTTCTATAACCCAGTCAAACCATCTAGAGTATTCTTCTCTCCATTTTTGTCTATTAACTCCCAAGATACCGCCCGTAACCTAAATAATAGGTTTTTGATGATATTTTGTACCTTTCTCTCGCTATTCCTATAGCTTAATGTATAAGGATAGTGGTAGTGGAGTGTAGAGAACTAGTGTTTAACATTAAGGCATCAAAAAAGCTGTAAATCATTTGTTAGACTATGCTATTGCAAGTAGTAGAGCGATTAGCAGACCGTATATAGCTATACCTTCGCCGAGAACTACGTATATTAGTGTCCTACCGAATAATTCTGGCTTCTCAGCTATAACACTTATAGCAACAGCACCTACTCTTCCAACAGCATAACCTGCTCCAATAGCACTAAGTCCTATTGCGAGACCAGCTCCGATTGCAGCAGCTCCTCTCTGTTGAGCTTCTTCTTGTGCATTAGCTGTAATACTTATAATGAATAGCATAGCTATAAGTATTGGTAAGAGTACTCTCCTCATGGCCAGTCTCCCTAAGTGTTCAATCCAGCTCACACATGGTAAGGATAGAAAAATAAAGTTTATCACAATTTATTTTAGCACGAGTATATAAAAACTGGTCAGAGAGTCTTGGAGAAGATTAAAGATATTGTAGTAGTTTTCAGCGATCTTGACCCAGTAGGTAAAGGTGTTTTCTCTTATATACTCGCAATGAATGAAGTATCAAGAATAAGCTCTTGTAATATAAGTATGATAAACAATAAGTGTTACTTAGTGGGAGACCATGGGATACCTTTTGCAGGCTTCAATGTAGAGACAGTAGATCTCCACTTCCTAGATAGATTGTTCCCTGAAGCAAAAGCCTACATAGTAGTATCAAAACATTCTTCAGAGAGCGGGAAACCTACGCTAAGTATACACTATCCTGGAAACGTAGGACCATATGCTGATCTAGGTGGTAGACCTAGAGAGCTAGCATGGACGTGGCCCTCGATGTTCAAGAATATAGCACTCGAATACTGGAGAGAAGCAGTTATCCTTGGATTACCGAATAGATTCGAATTCTCCGTAGA
>JALTYD010000179.1:0-6121 GCA_027046525.1 Pyrodictiaceae archaeon | reverse complement strand
TCATGGGTCTACAGAGTTATCAAAGCCTATTATCTTCGTAGAAATAGGTAGTACAAAAAGAGAATGGAATGATCCAGAGGCACAGATTGTACTTGCACGAACAGTATGGAGAGCTATCGAGAACTACTATACCAATAAGATGCCCTATTGTAGACCAGCTATTGGAATAGGCGGTCCTCACTACTCTGATAAACATACAAAATTATTACTCGAGACAGATATATGCTATAGCCATATCTTCGCTAGGTATACATTTAGCTGGCTTAATAAAGAGATAATAATTCAAGCTATAGAAAAGAGTATAGAGCCTATAGAAGTAATAGTTCTACTAAAAGTTAGAGCTAGTATAAAGAGACTAGCAGCAGAAATTGCAAAAGAAAATAATATCGAGATAATATACGCATAAATACCTAGTTAGAGCTACATTCTCCTAGTCTTCTCTATTCTCTGTTTAATCATTTTAAGTCTCGTAACTTCTTCTCTCATACGATCATCGAGTACTAAGCGTATATACTTTATATTCTGCTCTGTAGTTGGGATAATAGCATTATCAAGAGTATTGATTTGCCTCTGTGTACTTTTTAACTCATCGAGAAGACTTCTTAGTATATACTCTGTCTCTACAACTTTTAGATATGCTTCTAGTGCATCTACAAGCTTCTTACGCGCCTCTAGCAGTATAGGGCTCTGCCTCGCTATAGAGCCCGGTAAAGGAGGTATAGAAGCTTTTAGAAGATCTATATCGAATACTTTTACTGCAAAAAGTACTCTTGTATCAATGTTGACACGCGTACTAGGCTCTACTTCTTCCATAAATGCTTCTACCTGGTTAATACCAGTTGTTGAAAGACCAGAGTAGAATAATCTATAAGCCTCCATAAGCTTCTTAGCAGCATCTTCATATGTATTTCTATATTCTTCACTTAGCTGTCTAATATAGAGTATTAAGACGTCTCTCTTCTCTTCTAAGACCTTTCTAATTCGTTGTAGTATTGTGAGCTCTGATTTCAGCTTTATTAAGTTTATCTTAGTTGGAAGTACTTTCTCGCCGAAAAAGCTCATTTTGAGTCTACTCCTTTATCTTTCTGGCTTCTAGCTCAGCTGCTTTCTTATAAGCTGGATGGTATTTCCTTATGTACTCGTCCTTGATACGGTAGAGTTCTGTCTCTGGTAGTATTGATAGTACTTCCCATCCTAGTACTAGTGTCTCCTCTATACTTCTATTCTCGTAGAATCCTTGGCGTAAAAATCTCTGCTCGAAAGCTTCGCCGAATCTCAAATATCGTCTATCAATATCACTTAGGCTTTCTTCGCCTACTATTGCTGCTAGACTTCTAAGCTCTACTGCTCTGCTGTATGCTGCATAGAGCTGGTCTGATACATTAGCATGGTCTTCTCTTGTCCGTTCGTAAGCTTCTCCTCTGAGTCTAGATAAGCTCATTAAGATGTTTATTGGTGGATATATCCCACGGTTCCATAGTTCTCTACTAAGTACAATCTGTCCCTCTGTAATATACCCTGTTAGATCTGGTATCGGATGTGTTATATCATCGTTTGGCATTGTGAGAATAGGCATCTGAGTTATACTTCCTTTACCTCCGAGTATTCTACCAGCTCTCTCATAGATAGAAGCTAGGTCGCTGTACATGTAGCCGGGATAACCTTGTCTTCCCGGTATTTCTTCTCTAGCAGCACTTATTTCTCTAAGAGCTTCTCCATAGTTAGTCATATCTGTTAGTATAACGAGTACATGCATACCTAGGTCGAAGGCTAGGTGTTCAGCTAGTGTTAGTGCTACTCGTGGTGTCATAAGTCTTATCATAGGGGGTTCTTCGGCTAGTGTAACAAACATTGCTGCTCTCTTTATTGCTCCAGTCTCTTCGAAGAATTTTCTGAAGAACATAGCTTCATCGTACATTACACCTATTGCAGCAAATACAACAGCGAATTCTTCTTCCTCTCCTCTTACTGTTGCCTGTCTAGCGATCTGTGCAGCTAGCATATTGTGAGGCAAACCACTACCACTAAATATTGGTAGCTTCTGGCCTCTCACGAGCGGATTCATACCATCGATTCCACTAACTCCTGTCTGTATAAAGTCTGTAGGGAAATCTCTAGCTGCTGGATTAAGTGGATCGCCGTTAATATCTCTCCATACACCGCTTATAAGAGGTGGTCCTCCATCTATAGGCTCTCCTAGGCCATTAAATACTCTCCCTAGCATTTCGCTAGAGACTTTTACCTCGAGTGTCCTAGCTGTAAACCTAGCTTTTGCTGTAGTAGGAGATATCCCACTTGTACCCTCAAATACTTGGACTACAGCGTATCCTCGTGTAGTCTCTAATACTCTGCCTCTCCTCTTTTCTCCCGAGGCAAGCTCTATCTCTACAATCTCGTCGTATGCTGCATCTCCTATACCCTCGACTATTACGAGTGGTCCTCTTACTTCTCTGATAGAAGTATACTCTCTAACTATTCTCTCCATAGACATACTAGATCACCTCTTACTAGGTTCTTCTCACCTTCGTGCGGTATTTCTCAGTAATAGTTTCTAGTGTGTAGAGTAGTTTTTCTCTAAGTTTCGATATCTCTTCTGATCTCTCATTAGGTATCCGGTAACGTGTCGTAACTACTAGGTCTCTCAGTAGAATCGCCATTTCTTCGCGTATAAGCTTTACAGGTACACCTTCATCAACAGCTCTCAGAGCTGCTCTATAGAATTCAACAATAGTTCTCAGCTGCTCCCATTGTTTCTTCGGAGAAGCAAATGCATCTATAGGATCATATGCATTTTGCTGGAGAAAACCTTCTCTGATTAATCTAGCTACTTCGAGCACTAGTTTGTCTCTCTCACTTAATCCTTCTGTACCAACTAGTCTCACTATTTCTCTAAGCTCTTCTTCTCTCAAAAGTATACTAAATGCTTCATCTCTATACTCTTTCCACCTAGCATCTATGTTTTCTGCCCACCAGCTAGAAATAAGATCCACATAGGCTGAGTAGCTAAGTATCCAGTTTATAGCTGGATAGTGTCTACTATATGCTAGTCTAGCATCGAGAGCCCAGAAGGTACGGATAAATCTCTTTGTATTAGAAGTAACTGGCTCAGTAAAATCGCCACCAGGTGGTGAAACAGCACCTACAATAGTTACACTTCCAATACGCTCTGGTCTCCCAATTATTCTTGCTCTCCCAGCTCTACTGTAGAATTCTGCTAGTCTAGAAGCTAGGTAGCTTGGATAACCTTCTTCTGCTGGCATCTCCTCTAGACGTCCACCTATCTCTCTGAGAGCTTCAGCCCACCTACTAGTAGAATCAGCAACTAGGAGTACATCGTATCCCATATCTCTATAATACTCAGCGATTGTAACACCAGTATATATACTCGCTTCACGTGCTGCTACTGGCATGTTACTAGTATTTGCTATAAGTACTGTTCTCTCCATGAGAGGCCTACCTGTCCAAGGATCTTTGTACTTAGGGTACTTGAGAAGTGCTTCAGTCATCTCGTTACCTCTCTCTCCACAGCCTATATAGATAACAACTTTTGCATCACTCCACTTAGCTAGACTGTGGAGAGTAACAGTTTTGCCACTACCAAAGGGTCCAGGAATAGCCCCTGTGCCACCTTTAGCCATCGGGAAGAAAGTATCTAGTACTCTCATACCTGTAATCAGTGGTAATGCAGGTTCATACTTCTCTACAACAGGTCTAGGTCTTCTAACAGGCCATTTATGCATAAGTTTTAGTTCTCTTTTTCTATCTCCATATTCTCTAATAACAGCAATAGTTTCTTCAACTGTATATTCTCCTTCGCTAGCAATCCACTCTAGTACACCACTTGTATCAGGAGGTACCATTATAGCGTGTTTAATTAGCGGAGTCTCTTCTACATATCCTATAATTTCCCCAGGTAAGACTTTATCGCCTGTACTTAGATCCTCTCTCTTCTCGAAGAACCACTTTTTCGCCCTATCTAGAGTAGGTATTTTTACCCCTCTCTTCACAAATGGTGATTTTAGTACTTCACGGATAGCTGAAAGAGGTCTCCCAATACCATCCAGGATACTCTTCAGTAGCCCTGGGCCTAGCTCTATACTTAGAGGTGCACCTGTACCATAGACAGGCTCGCCAGGCTTAAGACCTGTTGTAGACTCATAGACTTGTATGAAAGCTTTATCTCCACTGATTTTATTTATCTCACCTATTAGTCTCTCTTCTCCAACTTCGACCATTTCGAACATCTGTGAACCTTGCATACCCTCAGCAACTACAAGTGGGCCAGTTACTCTAACTATCTTGCCTATTGCGGGCAAACCAGCACCCTCCTATTATGCAGATATTCTACTCTATGATTAGGGGTATATTCACTATAATATATAGTTACTTTAGCCCGATTATTTCCTATTATTCGGGAAAAAGAATTTTTGCAACTTCTTCTTTTAATTTATCGATAGTATCTCTAAGCACATTATCTATTCTGTAGTCTGCCCTTACACCTGTCCTAGAAATAGCTATAAATCCTCCATAGCCTTCTTCTGTCTCCTTCCTAACACTTATACCAAGCTGTTGAGCTATCTCAGAGACTAGATCTTTATCTACTTCGACTGGTACTACTTCTATATCTCCCATTTTCTCTTTCGCCTCAGTTAATAACCTCCGTAGGAACCCTTTATACTGCTCTGTAGGTACTTTATCGTGTAGTTTTTCTAGAGCCTCTCTAACGACACTATCTACGAGTTCTGCTCTTATCTTAGCGAGTTCTCTCTTAAGCTCAACATCTTTAACAGCTTCGCTACTCCTCAACTGATCCTCTAATCTCCTCAGCTCTTCACCTAAACGTTTACCTGTATCTGTTATAGCATCTTCAAAGGCTTTTGTCAAAATAGTTCTCGACGCCTCTAATGCCTCGTTTATCTTACGCTCTATACTCTTCCTAGCTTCTTCTATGATCTTATCAGCTAGTTTCTTTGGATCCCCCGAGCTCCTAACCAATACATACACCTCGAATACATAACCATGACCTAATCTAATACATAGAGGAATTTAACCCATACCTAGTGCTCTAAGTAGTTCTTGCTGAACATCCATAGGTTTTCCTTTCTCTCTTAGTGTTGGAAGAACAGATATGACTAAGTCTGGTCTCTTTTTCCTTATTCCTTCGAGAAATTCTCTCTCTAGCTTCTCGTAATACTCTGCTGAAACAAGAACTACTCCTATATCTTCTCTAGCAACTAATTCGTTAAGAACTCCTTTTGCATCTTCTACATTGTGTGCATTAAAAGAATACAGTCCAGCCATTCTATAGAATGATGATACATATGGATCAGCTATAACAGCAATATGCTTCTCTACCAAACTAGTTCTCCCGGCATAAGCGGTTTTAACAATCCTTTTAAACTCATCCCCTCTGATAGCTCTCTGGGCGAGAAATAGTAGTGCTTACTGGTGGTATTTATGGGGCTCTTAATAGCAAGAGCTAGCCCCCAAGCTACAATAGTTGTACCTAGGAGTCATGCTCTCGAAACAGCTAAAGCTCTAGCTGAGAGTGGGTTCTTCCACCCCTCAGAAGCAGGAGATGAGAGCATCAGAGGGGTACTGAGAAGAGCAAGAGGCGAAGTAGAGCTCCTCATACAACGTATAAAGAGCTTACTAGAGAAGATAGGAGTAGATGGAGAAGTTGAAGAACTTCATCTCCAAATATCTCCAAATATATCTGCTGCATCTTCTTCAATTGTAACTACTACTTCAAGATTTGTAGAAGAGATAGAGAATAGAATAGCCACACTCATTGAAGTGAAAACAGACAAATCTCTAGCAGAATACATAGACTTAGTAAACACCTATAGCTTCATAGAAGCTGATCTTGGCTTCTTAAAAAGTGCTAAATACCTAAGAGTCTTAGTACTCCATACACCAAGAGAAGAAGCAGAAAAAGTATCTAGAGAAATATTACACGCTGGTGGATTTACAAAGTCTTTTGATATAGACGAAGAAACTGTGTCACTAATAGTAGTATATACTCCTGACTTGGAAGAAGCTATAGAACGAATAGTATCAGCAAGTAAAGCTACTCCTATTATACTACCTAGAACTAAGATCACCAAAGAAGACTTAGGAA
>JALTYD010000178.1 GCA_027046525.1 Pyrodictiaceae archaeon | reverse complement strand
AATAGTTGCACACAGGTGTGCAAAAACTAGTATTGAGTCTATTGTACAAGCAGCTGTCGAGGCAGCTAGAGGTGTAATAGATAGTAGTGAATCGTTTGCTGTAAGAACTACGCGTAGAGGATCACACTCATTTACAAGTATAGATATAAACATAGCTGTTGGCGATGCAGTTAGGAGAGAAACAAATGCTTCTGTAGACTTAAATAGACCAGATAAAATAGTAGCTATAGAAATAATACAAGACATAGCTATAGTCTCTGTCTACGAGGGCAGCTATGAATGGAGGAAAATGAAGCCTGGTAAATACCCCCTCTATAGACTCTATAGGAGAGTATCAGTAGTACAAATGCCCTATCTAGGCCCACTAGATGCGTGCTACAATATGGGTGTAAGAATAGGGAGAGAAGTACAGAACTTCGAAGTAGGAGAACTAGTTATAGCACCAATAGGACTAGTAGATGCACACCAGCTAAAAACATTCATCGAGGGAGTACTTGAAGGAGTAGAATCACGATACCAAATACAGAAAAAGAGCTATGGAAGAGAAACACACAAAGTAAGAGTAGGTCTACAAGATCTATACCAATTAGTAAGAGCGAGAAGCAATGAACCAATAATAGTGTTCGAGCCAGAAGGAGAACCTCTACCTCGGAAAGCAGATGAGCTCTACGAGATAGTCACTAGGAGGAAAAAAGTAAACTTACTGGTAGGTTCGAGAGAAGGTATACCAGAAGGTGTATACAGATTCGCTGATCTCGTGCTAGATATAGCTCCTGGTATAACAATCTCAACAGATTATGCAGCAGCATCTGCACTTGTAGCACTAGGTACTATACTCCACGAAAAACTTGCTACCAAAAGAGGCCAGAATCAGTAGCTATACTTATTCCGCAGTATTCTCAAGAGTGCACGTGCTAGTACACGATCTTCTGAACCAAGTTCTCTAAGAAGACGAGCAATCTTAACATCAGGGTTTGTCTTCCAGCTACGCTTATTCTTAGGCCAGTTACTACTAAGATACTCCTCGAAGTCTTCTACGAGTAGTTTTACAGGATAGTTATTATTACTTCTACTCCTCGCTAAATTTTTTACATAGTTGTAGATTTTCTCTAGATCTTTCTCGCTATATCCTCTCTTATAGAGTATAGAGACAAAATAAGCAGAGACTATACCAATAAGCGAGGAAGCAAGTTTTTTAGCTTCTCCATAACCTCTATTAGCAATTAAGCCTAGAGGAGAGTATACACTATCTATACTCTCGACAAGCATCGCTGCACATACCTCTTCTACACCGTGTTCAGATATACAATCATTGATATTAGCAAGGGAGTAGTCAATAGCATCTACAAGTAGATTACGCCAACTCAATATACTCACCTATGAGTCGTATAGAAGTACTTGAAGTGCCAAGCTTGGTTACAAGTATAACAGAGTCTATATAAATCCTCGGTTTATCCCACCTAGTACAAGTATTAGTTGTATCATAGAGTCGCTTAGTTGAAACTATCCCCCTATAGGAATACCCCATATCTCTCTAGTATTGTCAGCTCTAACAAATAAGAGCATAGTAGTATTAAACAGTTCTAATCTATCCCCTGGCCCCCATGGAATAAACGGCATTACAATACTGTCTAGCAAGCTATAAGTCATATTACTAAGATCAAGCTTGTAGAGACTACCTCTCTCAAGGAGAAGCCATGCTTCTCTATCTCCTACTACGAATCCTACAGGTAGAGAACCTGGTAGATCTATAAGGCTAGTAATACTAATAGAAGCAGAAGCTGGTATAGCTACTAGGACTGGTTTGAGACTCTCTTGGTCTACTACTACCAGATACATAATATCATTACTAGTACTTCTGCCAGAGCTGGGATAGGCTGAGAGACTTAAACCATACAGACTTAGATAGCTCCTAGCTAGTGTAGTATTTGATACAAGATCTACTATACATATAGAGTTATCATAACTTCTTACTAGTATAGCATAAGATTTACTAGTATCATTGACAACCTCTAGGACAGAAATACCTCTAGGCAGACAGTCTCCTCCAATCTGGGGATTTAAAGGATATAGTTTTGTTCTAGGCTCTAAATAACCTGTGTACAATCCTGTTGTATTAGCTACTACTAGCTTTCTACTTATAGGATCATAAGCTATTAATGTTGAGCCATTAAATACACCCCCAATTCTAATAGAGTAGAGGAATTCTAGTCCACTAGTAGTAACTCTGTACACCTCGATAATATTAGTACCACCTAGACCCACGAGGACTGCTTTAAAGGAACTCCATACACCATAAGCTATTCTCGAATTAAGCATATCTACTAGTATTTTTGCAGAACCCGTCTCTGAGATGAATACTAGTCTAAGGAGAATAGTATTATTTATACTATTAATAAAACTAGTAGGATCTAGATTCTTAGCTTCATATAACCATATAGT
>JALTYD010000177.1 GCA_027046525.1 Pyrodictiaceae archaeon | reverse complement strand
ATGTAGAGCCAAGTTGGTTAATATTTGCTGTAGATAAGGTGTACGTTTATGAAAGAATACACTATCCTTACTATCTCTGTACTTATAGTATTTATACTCTTGGGATTTAGCTCCGAGATTAGTATGGCACAAGAACCTCACATACCTATTGGTGTGATAGAGTTATCTAATGCTTCAATACAAGACCTCTACTTATTAGATGGAGGTAGAGAACTCCTCCTCACTTATTCTCTAGGCTCATACAATGTCTTAGCTAGTTACGATATCTCTCTGGATGGAGTTCTACCTGGTTTAAAGCGTATAGCATCAGTCGAGATAGAACCAGAAGTAGTATTTGTTACACCAAATAGGATATATGATGCAAGTCTTATAGCAGTAGCTAGAAACGATGGCATAATAACTATCTATAACAATAGACTAGATCTAGAGAAAACCTATGGTCTCCCCGGAAAACCTATAAAGATACTACCACTCGGCAACAATAGCTTCATGACCATACTATCGAATAGAAACGCAGTATACATATTTGAAAAAACTCTACTGGAATGGAGAGAAATACGATTATCAATAGGCGATATGATAGAAGGCAGAGAAAACCTCGAAATCGTGGATATCTACCCAGTATTCGTAGTGTCTCCTGGTACAAACAGAATAGACTATAGTGGCGAAGTACTACTAGAAGTAAAACCACCTACAGTAGAACTAAGAGGTATAGTCATGTTTAGTGGCCCTAATTTTACACAGCCAAGACCACTCGAAAGAGCTACTCTATATGCTTATGTTAGAGAAAGAAGTGCTTTCACAGAAAATGTAACTATTGGAACAGATGGTGTATTTACTCTAAGACTACCAGTTCTCGTAAACTATACTATACTCGATCTCTACATAGAATATAATGCTACCTGCTACAGAGTAGAAATTGATTTCGGAGAAGCAGTAATAGTAGGCCCGAGAATGTACCAACTAGTAGACCCAATAGTAGTTACTCCAAATGATGTAGCTGCATGTCCGCCTAGATACATAGTTGTAGGAGAGAAAGAAGTCTATGTAGTAGATCCAGATAACCCCCTAGCCCCCAAGCTTGTCGAGACTTTAGATGCTGGTACTAAAATACTACTAGCATATAGAATCTCTGGCTCAGAGTATCTACATTTATGGATATGGACACCAAATCTAGGCATAATTGACAAAAAATATACAGGAGAACCTGGAGTAGCAGTTGCTATATACGATGTGGGATACCGATTAATAAGTAAGAATATCTACGTTGAGTACATAAAGCCTTCAGCTGCATCGATATCACCTGATGCAAGAATTGTACTGATAGGATTTAGCAATGGCCAAGTCTATGTAGTACATAGAAAGGGGGAGTATAAGTACAAACTATTATATTCTACTAGAATTAGTAGCTCTGTAAGAGACCTAGGTATATCGACTGCTGGAAAGAATAGTACGTATATACTAGCAGTAGGTGGAAGTAGTGGAGAACTATCACTGATTGCCATAGATATCGAAAAAGAGACAATACTACATCATACAATAACCGAGAAGTCTAACTACTATCTACCTCTATGGGCTAGTATAAACACTTTGGAATTAACACCAACAGCTGAGCATCTAGTTGTTGGTACTAGTAGAGGCCTCTTAGTCTTAACTAACATAGCTACATTTTTAGGCTACCAGTACGTTGAAGAATACAATGATCTAGTTTTACTAAACTATACTATAACTGTGCTAGACGATGATAATAATACTGTAGAGAATTTCACAATAAACTACAAGCTATCATACAATGGAGTAGAATTCTACAGCTCGGAAGTTAATGGAAGTAATGGTAGAGCTGCAATCAAATGTTTACATAGAGAAGGAGTCGAAGTATCTATCCAGATAATACCTCGTACAGGTATACATGATGAGATAAACTATACTACTACATGCGTAGGATTAGTAGATAATCCTATCTTCTTTGTCCCACTGACTATGTTTAAACCAAGAATAACTCTAGTTGATAAATACTCTGATAAACCACCAATATCTCCGCTGAATATTACGATAGTAGATGTAGGTAGAGGGAACGAGACAGTAGCACAACTGACATATAGACCTGGAGCTCCTCCCCCAGTAGCAAGTTTACGTGTCGGATACTATAGAATAGAAGTAGTTGATAGCTCAGCACCTAACAAGAAGACATACTCAGACAAAGTAATCCACCTAGAGTATAGAGGAGAAGATGAAATCAACATAGAATTGGAGAGAATTCCTATTACACTAACAATACTTATAGAAGCCTATGCAGGTGGAGTGAAGATAACCCCACAAGAGCTAGATTATCTAAAGATATCACTAGAAGACCCCGATGGAGAAATATTAGCTACAACTATGATAGAGCTAGGATCAGACTTAAAAGAAGTTGTAACACTAAAGACTCTCCACCGCGGCGAAGCTACAATAAGAGTAGAAA
>JALTYD010000176.1 GCA_027046525.1 Pyrodictiaceae archaeon | reverse complement strand
ATATGTAAGAGATATAAAGAAGCTAAAAAGCTCTCCAATATACATAGAAGCATACGAAGGAATAGTACCTCGAGAACTCCTACTAGGTAGTAATTCCTAGAACTCTACTATACTTTTCGAGGAAATTGTCCAAGATGCTCTTATTCACCTTTTTAGTTTCTAGATTCTTTATACCAGCAATCTCTCTAACAACGTCAATAACAAGTTCAGGAGTAAAAGACATCCCTCTATAGTTGTAAGGAGAGTCAGATTCGCTAAGAAGAATAGCTAGTGATGATTCTTCTACAACTTTTCTATGTTTATGTTGTATTTTCACAGCTGGATTTACTGATATAGTATATCCTCTCTCCTCGATTCTCTCGATGAGATAAAGAGGGCCAGTATACCAGTGGAAATTAGCATATCTAATATTCCATTTCTCTAGATAATCTAGAACTTCAGCCCATGTACCAGCTGTATGTAAGTTAACAAATAATTCGTACCGTCTAGCAGCATCAAGAAAAACTTCGAGAACCTTACGTTGAGCCTCAATAGTATCACCTACAAATCTAGTATCTAAACCTATTTCTCCTAGACATCTAATATTATTCTCTAGAGCAAAATCAACAATCTTCAGAGCCTCATCTACTGCATCTTCGTTCTTGATATTCCAGGGATGCAAACCTACACATGGAATAATACCTTCTAACTTCTCAGATAAACTATAAGTAATCCTTGACGAAGGATAATCTTCAGATACAACTACTAGTACTATACCCCTCTCTACATACTTTCTAATAACATCTATACTGTACTCGTATGCATGAGTATGTATATCAACATACTTAAAATCCATACTATCACCGGAGTCTCTTTTATAAGGATCTCATAATAAAGCTAATACTAAATGGTTATGATGAAGCATCTCCTCGAGAGCAATGCTATGAAGCTGTGGCGGCTGGCTGAACCCTTAGTGCTACTATATTTCTATAACTGTTATGTCTCTTCTAGCTGGCAATGATACGTTGAAAAGCCTAGTATGCCCCATCCTGTAATCTAGTATCTCTGCATTATGAAGATGTCCATATACAACAATATCAGGTTCTGCTTCATGAATAATTTCTTCTACACGACGACTACCCATTTCAGGCCATGCTCTTTCATTCTCTCCTCTCATAACTGAGAAAGTAGGAGCATAATGCATGACAACTATGACTATATCTGCAAGATCTCTTATCTTCTTTAACTGTTCTCTGAGTTTTGCTAGCCTCTGACTATATAGCTTATAGATCAATGGAATATTTCTCCTCTGCCACCTTGTAGGTCTATCAAGAACCCCCCTCGTCCCATAGACAGCTATACGAGCTTCTTTAAGACTGAATATACGATAGGAATCATTTAGCCAGATGATATCACTATATTTTTTCTTAAATTCTCCTTCAAGATCCATATATTCATCATTACCAAATATCGAGATTATCTGTGTATCTCTACACTTCTTCCTAGTATAAGCAACTACAGAAGATAGAGCAGCTACATTTCCTTTATCGACCATATCTCCTGCCCATAGAAATAGAGGTGATGTGTTACAATCATCAACATGTTTCGTTAAAGCTTCTATATAGTTAAACAAGTACTTAGGACTATGTACATCACTAACAGCTAGTATAGTCAACCCCACTACTACTACCCTATGAACTATGTTAAGCACAATCTTAGAAAAACTCTACTAAAAGACGTACTAGTAGCGGTGAATACGTCCCCGCCCTACTCATCCAGCCCAGCTGCGGGGCAGTTGCAGGGCTCATCCACTATAGAACTATTGCTGAGTTATACTTTTTAAATACTCTGAGACTCAGAGCATACTACAGAGAAACACTTATTCTTAATACTCTAGTAGCGATACAGTGGGGGATGAGAACTAGTAGCTGAGCTTATGCTATGAAGAAGCTGAGCTACGCTGAAAGCGTGGACAACATTGGCTCCTAGTTTCAGTATTAATGACCTAGGTATAGGTACGTGTCTCTACCTAAGAAATGCACCCAAGAGATTAGCTACTGCTCTTACCCTCTTATTAGCTAAGAATAGAGGTACAATAATAGTTCAGACAAATGATAGCATGATTAAAAGAACACTATTAGCAAAGAGTATAGAACTAGGCTACAATATTAAAGTTGTAAAATGCGGTGAGCACCAGGAAAAAATAGATGCTATATTATGGTGTAACAATATAAAAGTAGTACGAGATCTCTGTCTAGTAGTGGGTTCTGCTAAGAGACAAAGAAGACATAACCTACTACCTGTACAAACCAAAGTCATTACCACAAATAGGTATAAGTTAATAATAGATCTAGATCATATGCGAGAAGAAGTACTAGTAGAAATAACTAGAAAAGGTCTACCTAGACAAGTAGAAAGAGTATGTCCAGATAAGCTACTTGAAGAAATGATACAACTCGCAGGTAGTAGATTAATGAGTATT
>JALTYD010000175.1:988-2483 GCA_027046525.1 Pyrodictiaceae archaeon | reverse complement strand
GTAAGAATAGGTCTAGTAGCTGATGGTGCAGGAGGACTAGCACTAGGAGAAAAAGCAAGTACAGCTACTACTCTCTTAACAACAACACTAGTACTATCAACAATACTAAATAGAGTAGAAGTTACAAGAGATACTATAAAGAAGATAGTAGAGAGAGTAAGTAGTTATATAAATAAGTTATCAAAGACTTATAGCCAGAATATAGCATCTACGCTAGCTCTCTATCTATACTATAACAATAAGCTATTCGTAGCTAATGTAGGTGATACAGCTATCTATAGAGCAACAAGTGATAGTATAGAGCTATTATCAGTACCTCATAGAGCTAGACTAGAAGACAAGAGAACAATACTTACATCGTATATAGGCCAGCTAGACCCAGAGATACACGTGAGAGAAATAGACCTAGATAGAGCACCTAGTATGTATATCGTCATAGCAACAGACGGTGTCTATGACTATATTGACGAGAAAACTATACTAGAGAAACTACGACAAGACAAGACTAGGATGACTGCTAGAGAACTAGTAGAAGAAGCAAAAACACGTGGAAGTAGAGACAATATGTCCGTACTAGTTACGAGGTTATAATATGGAGGATGAGAAAGAACCTGGTCGTAGAGATAGAGTACTAGTAGAAGTAAGTATCGATACTCGGAGACTAAGAGACTTCGAGAAGAGAATAAAGACTGAGATATACTTCAACAAACAGATAAATAAATGTCCTATCTGTGGCTCAAAAGCATACTATATTAGAATACTAGATAGATACTACTGCTTTAACTGCAAAGACTATCTCCCGTGAATAGAGCTACTAAGATACCTAGAACCATATTAGATAAATATAGTATAGGACTCTAATTTTCACGGTGACTAAGTATATGACAAAGAACTACATACCTATAATACTACTAATGCTCATTCTCGTAATATCTCCACTAGTAGGAGCAAAATACGTAGGAGGTAGTAGCTATAATGTATTTACTGGAAACAAAGACGTAGAAGAAGTAGATAAATTCAAGCCAGGCGAGACTCTCTACATATGGCTGAGGAACACACTAGAGATAGGAGTAAATCTCTCAGTAGAGATAGAGATCTCTGACCCCGAGGGAAAAATAGCATCTAGTAGAACTATAGATGTAGAAGTACCAGCTAATGGCCTAGCACAACTATATATGTGGGATATACCAGAAGTAGCACCAACTGGTAAGTGGAGTATACATATCCGCTTAAAAGATATAACATTCAACAAAGAGTATAGAGACGTAATATACTTCGAAGTAGTAGAAAAAGCTCCTCCACCACCACCTCCACCAGCGCCAACTATACCTAGCTGGGCTATACTAGCAATAGGTGTAGTTATAGCTGTTGCACTAGTAACAATAGCATACTATGTCTCGACTAGGAGGAGACCTAGAGAAGCAATACCTCCAGAAGCTAAACCACCAACTCCGCCTCCACCACCAACACCACCAGCACCTAGAGAAGGCGAAAC
>JALTYD010000175.1:0-978 GCA_027046525.1 Pyrodictiaceae archaeon | reverse complement strand
AGGCGAAACAATAGCTCTACCAGAAGCTCCTACACCAGCAGCAGAAGCTGAGACAGTAGTAGCAATGGCTAGACTAGTAGCTCCTGATGGCTCTATCATACCTATCACAGGGACGAGACAGTCTTTTGGACGAGAAGACTTCCAGAACCTAGTACCACCAGATAAAGCAAGACTAATAAGCCGTAGAGCAAGACCACAATTCACAATATTCTACGATTTTGGTACAGGCCAATTCTACATAGAGGATAACAATAGTGCAAAGGGGACACTACTAAATGGAAAACAAATCAAAGGACAAGGACCACAGCCTCTCAAAGATGGAGATACAATTAGTCCAGCAGGAGTAGTTGATCTAAAATTTAGTGTATCAAAAAGCTAACTCTTCTTTTTCTCCCCCTCTATAGTACTGGTGTGAGGATCTTTGCCTCCTAGCACCAAAGTAGTAGAGCTAGCTCTCATCATAACAATAATAGTACTAGCTATAGAGTATACTACTACTGTAGAGAGTAGCCAGAGAGCAACTCTAGGAGTAGAAAACATAATAGCAATCTACTACAATAATAGCCTACAAATACCAGATATTACTATAATAGTAGAGAATTCTACAAAGTGTCTCCAAGCAGTAGCTAATATAACAATAACTAGTAGAGAAATAGGAGAACAAAAGATAGAAAACATAGAACTCTACTGTGTCCTAGCTAGAAACTATACTATCTACTCAATCAGTCTAGATACTCGTAGGATAGAACTAGAACCTAACAGATCATACATAGTATTCATAGATATAGCCTGGTATTCTAACAATAAGACTATAATAGCGGAAGAACTGGGACCAGCAACTCTACATGTCTACTCTATAGACAGTATATTAGATACTATCGTAGATAAGAAGCTAGAGAATCTATCCAGAGAACTCTACAATGCATACATGAATACTAGCTTAGCCAACGAAGTACAAGAGATAAGAGAAATTGTCGA
>JALTYD010000174.1 GCA_027046525.1 Pyrodictiaceae archaeon | reverse complement strand
GTTTAAAACCTACTACTTGCTTTACTTAAAGTAATGGTGGGCTTGTTATTGTAGCCGACTCCTCTATTGATAATATTAAACCTAGTCAGTACTCTGGTTCTGGACTAGTTAATCTCCTACATAGAACTACTGAGATAAGATTTCATGGACGTGGTGGACAGGGAGCAGTCACAGCTGCAACACTCTTAGTTAGAGCAGCTCTCCTCGAGGGTAAATGGGGACAAGCAATACCTCTCTTCGGTGCTGAGAGACGAGGAGCACATGTACTCGCTTTTGCTAGAATAGCTCCACAGCCTATACCTATACATAGCCAGGTGAGAAATCCAGACATAGTAGTAGTTCTTGATCCACAGCTTATAATACGTGATACTGAACGCATAGTTTCTGGCCTAAAGAAAAACGGCGTAGTAGTAGCTAATAGCTCGGAAAAATCTATACGTAGAGTACTAGAGCTAGGTATAGATGCTGAGATATATGTAGTTGATGCTACAAATATAGCTAGAGAACTAGGCCTCGTAGTAGCTGGCTGGCCAGTAGTGAATACTTCTATCTTAGGAGCTCTATCTAGAGCAACAAATATTGTATCAATAGAGTCTGTAACTAGTGCGATAGCAGAACAGTGGGAGGATCCCCGGTTATCAAAACTAAATATTGAAGCTGCTCGTAGAGCATACAGCGAGACAAAGAAGCTTATCTCGCCAAAGATGGTAGAGGTGAAAAACTAGTGTCTAGTAGTACTACTGAGAGGAAACTAGTAGTTGATAGAAGAGGACATTTTCTACCACTATCACCATCAGAAGTAGGATCTGCAGGTAAGACTGGTTCTTGGAGGACTGAGAGACCAGTACTTTCTCCAGAGAAATGTACTAGTTGCTATTTATGCTGGCTCTACTGCCCGGATGATGTAATAACAATGGAGCCTCGAGGACCTGAGGGGAATGAGATCCCAGTAATAGACTACGAGTACTGTAAAGGATGTGGTATCTGTGTCGATGTTTGTCCTGTTAATGCTCTCTCAATGATTAGCGAAGAAGAACCTATAGAGATACAGAGGTGAGAGAGTATGGCTAATTCTATACCTAAGCCTCAGTGGCAAGTAACAGGACAGCTAATACCTATGAGAGGTAATGATGCTGTTGCATATGCAGTAAAACTTGCAAGAGTAGAGTTTGTAGCAGCTTACCCTATAACCCCCCAGACTATCATCGTGGAAAAAATAGATGAGATGATCAGTCATGGAGAACTCGAAGCAGATATGATGCATGTTGAGAGCGAACATAGTGCATTAGCTGCTACCTATGGAGCTGCTATCGGCGGAGTAAGAGCATTTACAGCAACAAGTAGCCACGGCTTAGCATATATGTACGAAGTACTATGGTGGGTTGCTGGTTCACGAATACCAGTAGTTATGGCTATAGTAGCTAGAGCTATAGGCCCTCCATGGAATATACATGTTGAGCACTCAGATGTTATGGTTACTAGAGAGACTGGCTGGCTAGTATCAGTAGCAGAGAATAACCAAGAAGCACTAGATCTAACAATACTAATGTTCCGTGTAACAGAAGATCCTCGAGTATATCTACCTGGAATAATAGGTCTAGATGGATTCATATTAAGTCATACAGTCGAGCCAGTAGATGTACCACCACAAGAAGTTATTGATGAATTTCTACCACCTAGGAGACAACCATACGTCTTCGAGCCAGGTAGACTAGTAGCAATGGGCAACTTAATGCCTGACGAGATATTCGAAGAACATAGAATAGATATGCACTATAGTCTTGCAAGTGCATCTAGAGTTATAAAAGAAGCTGGTCGAGAATACGCTAAACTAACTGGGAGAGACTATAGTAATCTAACTGAATGCTATAGGTGTAGTGATGCAGACTACTTAATAGCTGGTACAGGATCGTGGATGGGTGATGCAAAAATAGCAGTCGACCTCCTGAGAGAAAAAGGCCTAAAATTCGGAGCTCTACGCCTAAGATGGATAAGGCCATTCCCATGGGATGAAGTAAGAGAAGTAGGACTTAATAAGAAGCTAGTAGTTATACTCGATAGGAGTATATCGTTTGGATATGCTGGCCAGCTCTTCATAGAATTATCTTCAGCTCTAGAGGCAAAACCAAGCATTGTTGGTGTACCTGCAGGTATTGGAGGACTAGATATATCGTATAGCGACATAGCATACATAGGCGAGGAGGCTGTAAGACTACTAGAAGAAAAAGGCAGAATATACATACCAGTACTATGGTATCACCTCGGTGGATTCAAATCGCTACCACCAAGTAGGCAGATAGAAACAACTCGTCGCGCACAGTTTTTATCAATAGATATAGAGTCTATAGGAGAAGACGAAAATAGGTGATAGAGATGGCTCTCAATATAAAATCTCTGCCGAAGAAGAAATATGTAATGCCTGGACATGCAGCCTGCCCAGGATGTCCAGAGACTATAGGCTTCCGCCACCTAGGTATGGCTCTCGGAGATAAGGCAGTTACAGTAATACCTGCTGGCTGTAGTGCTGTAATCCAGGGTCTATGGCCTAAACAAGGCTGGGGACTACCAGCACTCAACATAGTATTCGCTGCAGGTGCAGCAACAGCATCTGGTCTTGCACGTGCACTAGAGAGGAGAGGAGTAGATGCACACGTAGTTGTATGGGCTGGAGATGGTGGAACAGCAGATATAGGACTACAGTCACTTAGTGGTGCAGCTGAGAGAGGCGAGAATATAATATATGTATGTGTTGATAATGAAGCATATATGAACACAGGTATACAGAGGAGTAGCTTAACACCACACGGAGCATGGACAACAACTACTCATAGAGGAAATCCTGGCACTAAGAAACCAATACCACAGATAGTAGCTGCTCACAGAGTACCATATGTAGCAACTGCTAGTATAGGCTATCCATGGGATTTCATAGCAAAACTAAGAAAAGCTGCCAAGATAAGAGGCTTCAAGTACATACACCTACATGCACCATGTCCAGTCGGATGGAGATTTGATGCTGGTCTAACGGGGAAGATAGCAAAACTAGCAGTAGAGACAGGTGCATGGATACTATATGAGTACGAAAATGGTAAGCTAAAACTAAATCCACCTAGTAACCGACTACTAGATCCTTCTAAGAGGAAACCAATAGAGGAATACATTAAGCTCCAGGGAAGATTCCGGAATATAAGCCCAGAGAGCTTAGAAGTTCTAAAAAGAGACATAGATAGGAACTGGGAAGAAATTAGAACAGCACTAAGAGCTCAAGGAGATCTATGAGATACTATAGGGCCCACCACCATCTCTAAGCCTAGAGAGTCTCTCCTAAACTTATTATTTCTGCTAGTTTCCCATCAGCTGGAGGTAGTAATGGTTTTTTCTCTATAAATCTCCTATAGACTAGTTCTGCAACTAATGAGTATCTATCGCTGTCTAGAACTAGAGCCATATTCTCTAAGACTATAGTAGCTATGCTGTAGGCGAGTGTCATTAGTATATCCTTTGCTTTATACTCTGCTTCGCTAGGCTTTCTATACAAGTCTTTTAGTGTATCTTCTACTACTCTGTATGCTGCTGAAGCTCTCTCTCTATTATAAGCTTCTCTAGTAGTAGATTCTATGTCTTCTAGTAGAGGTTCATGTGCAGCTTTTCTATAGATAGCTTCGAGCATATCTAGTGCTTGGATATTACTTGTACCCTCCCAGATGGGAGTAATTAGAGCTTCTCTATGCCATCTCTCAACTACATATTCTCTGAGAAAACCTATTCCGCCGAAGAGCTCCATCGACTGCTTCGTAACATATGCAGCTACTTCGGCTGTCATATTCTTAGCTATATGAGTTAGTAGTCTTGCGTAGTGATAACCTCTACTATAGGGAGGTTTATCTAGTCTATGCTTGTGGAAGAGATCTACAGCTTTATAGGCAAGAGCTAGTGATGCCTCAATTAAGATCTCCATCTCTAGTAAGTCTCTCTTTACGAGCTTGTGCTCTATGAGTTGTTTTCCAAAAGCTCTCCTTTCTTTCGAGTAGAGATATGCTTCTAGGTAGGCTTTCCTAGCAATACCTACAGCTGCAACACTATTAGCTAGTCTAGACACCATTAAGTCTTCTAGAGTATAGTAGATACCTTTAGAAGCTTCTCCGAGTAGGTAAGCCTCAGTATCAATAAATTCTACTTCTCCAGTTGGTACTAGAATAGTCCCACTTTTTTCTTTCAGTCTACGTGTATAGTAGTTTAGAGACCTATCATCTCTGTAGCGCGGTACAGCAAAGAGTGCTAGACCTTTAGCGCCCATAGGAGCACTTTTAGGTCTTCCTGTTGCTAGTGCTATATCTGCTAGTCCAACACCACTAGCGAAATACTTGTAGCCATTTAGTCTCCATATACTACCCTCTACATGTTCTGCTACTGTCGTATTAGCTCCTAGATCACTACCTCCTTGAATCTCTGTGAACCATGTTGCACCAAATAGTACTGGTTCGTCTAAACCCACCATGTTCCTATAGTAGCTTCTTATTTCGTCTGGCCCGTACTTTTCTAGAGCATAAGCTGTTTGAATAGTTATAGTGAGTATACAGTTCAAGCCAGCATCTCCTATTAGGTACTGTGAAGCATAATGTTCATGCCATGTACCTCCACTATATGGAAATCTATTAACTCCATAGACTAGTAGTAGATCTAGTAGTGATCTCCTCTGGCTAGGATCTATCCATACATTATCTGTTCTTTCACCCTTTATACTCCACATTATATGGAAAGGCCTACTAGATTTATCAACAATATATGCTAGCTCGTATAGTTCTCTCCCAGCATACTCGCCGAGGCCGTCTAGCGGAGGCTCTCTACCAATAAAGTATCTAAGTATGTCTCTGAGAGGTCTATCTAGTCTATAATGGTTTAAGCCATAGGCTAGAGAAATATCCTCGATACCTACGAGAGGCATAAAAATCAGCCCCTAGAGGTAGAAGCTTATCTATTAAATAAACCTTTAGTATAGCATATACTAGTCTATTCTCATTTCTTCCTCCTCACGGCGATGAATAGTAGGATAGCTATGATAGTAGCTAGTACTAGTACACTAGTATGAGTGATTCTAGTTGAGCTCTTCTCTCTGCCTATAAAGTTGCTATCTACGAGTTTCATCTCGTAGACTATTATCTTCCCAGCTATAGCACCTATAGTTTTTCCTTCAACCAGCCAGCCTGTTTCGAGATCATATTTAAACTCTACACGCGTAGTATCAGCTTCCATAGAAATAACTCCATTAGGTGGTAGCATAGATGGATCAATATAGAAGCTAGGTGTATCTGGCGTAGAGCTATACTCTACATATATCTCTTCTGTAAAACCTTCTTCTATACTCCCTATGAACCTAGCTAGATCTTCTGCCTTGGGCTCAGGTTCTACACTCGATTCTACTATAACTCCGCGGGCACTAAAGCCATTATTATCGACACTAGTTATTTCGACTCTTATAACAAGCTCTGCAGTAATATTTTCAGAAACACTAGCTAGATTTATCTTGACTCGGTATGTAGCCCAATTACCAACTTCGGCCCATCCGGGTTTCGAGTAACTAATAGGCGCTAGATATAGGCTATAGAGTAGGAGTACCACGATTCCTACAACTAGTACACGCAAAACTAACGCCTATAAACGTCATACAAGAGTGGACTTTTATTACAATTATGATACAATACTATGTGGTGAATAAAGAGCCTTGGATTTCGCCTTATCACAAGAAGAAAAGCTATTACAAAACGCTGTACGCGAATTTGGTAAACGATACATAGAACATGTATGAGTACGTGTAGACGAAGAAGGCCGTATCCCTCCAGAGCTTATTGCTAGAATAGGCGAACAAGGTCTATTCGCTATACCAGTACCAGAAGAAGCTGGAGGAGGTGGAGGTACATTCACAATGACTGCTCTAGCAGTAGAAGAGATAGCATATCATGATCCCTCAATGGCTATCGCTGTATATACACTGCTGAACAATGGATGGCCATTTATAGCCTACTTGTTCGGAGATAAAGGAGTAGTAGCAGAAGTTGTAGGAGAAGTCGCAAGAGGTAGAGCATTCCTAGGTATAGCATCAACAGAACCACATGGAGGATCTGATATAGCTGGGATAAAGACTACTGCGAGAAAATCTAACAATAAATGGCTTATCACTGGAGAAAAAGTCTACATAAGTGGTGTTAGAGAATCAATGGAAGACCTACCAACTGGCGGTGGATGGATCCTACTAGCAAAAACAGAGAAACCAGAGAGAGGCCACAGGAATATAACATCATTTATCCTGCTCGGAAGATGGAACAGAGAGAAGAAGAAAGGCCTAGAATACTCAAAGCTAAATACTATCGGGAGACACGGGCTGAGTACAGGTATACTAAAACTAGAAGATGTAGAAGTAGATGATAAGTACCGAGTAGGCGATGTAAATAAAGGCTTCTATATAGTACAGCAGGGCTTTAACGTAGCGAGAATACTAGTAGCAGCAGCAAATATCGGAGCAGCACGCTGGGCTATCGAGAGAGCACTTGAGTGGATAAGAGAGAGAAGACTATTCGATAATAGACCAATAGCCTCCTTCCAGGGTGTTAGCTTTAAGTTTGCAGAGCTCTATACTGAGCTAGAATCAGCAAAGCTACTAGTCTACAGAGCTGCCTGGCTAGCTGATAAAATCTATATAGATAAAGATCCTATGTTTAAACCACAGGATCTCAATGTACCAGTAGCTATGGCTAAGATGAAAGCACCTGAAATAGCAACTCGTATATTCGAGGAAACAATGAGATGGTTTGGAGCATTTGGATATACTAGAGATAGCAATTTATTCCGTGGATGGCTAGGAGTAACATCATACACTATAGGTGCAGAAGGTGCACAGAACATTATGAGATATATAATTGCAAGAGATACTATAGGAAGAGAATACGTAAGGTAGTACAAAGATCCTATAGCTGCTAGAGAGAAACATAGAATACAGAGAGGATAAACAAGAATCTTGAGAGAAGAAACAGACCTCAGAGTAGAAGTCTTTCCACTAGGCCCACTTATGACTAACTGCTACCTAGTCTACGAAACTACAACTAGTTCATCAATAATAATAGATCCTGGCTGGCCCGACGGCATAGAGAAGCTTGCCCAGCGAGTAAGAAAACTAAATCTCAATATCAAAGCAATTATTGCTACTCATGGACATTTTGACCATATACTAGGAGTTAATAAGCTAAAATTAGAACTCGGTAGAGAAGCACCATTTCTCATACACAGTAGTGATGAGATACTCGTAAAAACTGCTGGCGAAATGTCTAGAGAAGTACTAGGAGTCTATATCGAGCCACCAGAACCAGATGATAATATAGACGAAGGAGATACTATAGAGCTAGGAGGATCTAGACTAATAGTATGGCATACACCAGGTCATAGTCCAGGTAGTATATGCCTTATAGGAGACGAGATAGCATTCACGGGAGATCTGATATTCAGAGGAAGTGTAGGTAGAACAGATATACCTTTAGGGTCTTGGAAGAAACTATTAGAGAGTCTAGAGAGAATACTCAGACTACCTGATAACACAGTACTCTATCCAGGACACGGAGAACCTACAACAATAGAGTACGAGAAGAGAATAAATCCATTCATCCCCAGGAATAGATAATGAGTACTAGTATAAGATCGATAAAACAGCTGAATACAATGAAGTAAGCACTATACTGTTAAAAATTATTAATAATTTCTAACTTAGTTATAATTAGTACTTGGTACAAAAGAAGGTGTCTTAGGAGTGGTCGAAGTAGTAGACCACGATATCATTATAGTTGGATCTGGAATAGCAGGTCTGAGAGCAGCAATAGAAATCAAGAGACAGGATCCTTCAATAGATGTTGCAGTTATTAGCAAAGTACAGCTTATGAGGAGCCATAGTGTTTCTGCAGAAGGTGGTACAGCAGCTGTACTCTACACAGAAGAAGGCGATAATATAGTATCTCATGCATGGGATACAATAAAAGGTAGCGACTTCCTAGCAGACCAAGACGTTGTATGGATGTTCGTAAAATATGCTCCGAGCGAGATAAGACAGCTAGAAAGATGGGGTATGCCGTGGAGTAGAAGACCCGATGGCAGAATAGCTCAACGCCCCTTCGGCGGACATGCTTTTCCAAGAGCATGTTATGCAGCTGATAAAACTGGCTTCTACGAGATGCAGACACTATATGGTAGACTCTTAGGCTTCGACAACTGGACTCGCTACGACGAGTACTATGTAACGAGTATTGTTATAGAAGACAACTCCTTCAGAGGTGTTACAGCAATAGATATGTCTAGTGGAGAGATGGTATTCTTCAGGGCATATGCTGGAATAATAGCTACTGGTGGTGCAGGTAGACTATACAAATTTACAACATATGCATACACAGCTACAGGCGATGGACTAGCTATGGCTATGCGTGCAGGTATACCACTAAAAGACATGGAGTTTGTACAATTCCACCCAACAGGTCTAGTGCCGAGCGGTATACTAATAACAGAAGGTGCACGTGGAGAAGGAGGCCACTTATTGAATGCTAAAGGAGAGAGATTTATGTCTAGATATGCGCCAAAGGCTATGGAGCTCGCCCCAAGAGATGTTGTCTCGAGAGCTATTATGACTGAGATAAAAGAAGGTAGAGGGCTCAAAGAAGAATACACTGGACTAGAATATGTACTACTAGACTTAAGACATCTAGGAGAAGAAAAAATAACACAACGTCTACCAGCTGTAAGAGAAGTATCAATCAAGCATGCTGGCATAGATCCAGTCGAAGAACCAATACCTATAAGACCAGCAGCTCACTACACAATGGGCGGAATCCATACAAACAAGTACTACCAAGTACTCAGCACAGAGAATAAATGGGTAAAAGGCCTATGGGCTGCAGGCGAAGTTGCAGCAGCAAGTATACATGGAGCTAACAGACTAGGATCTAATAGTACTACAGAATGCCTTGTAAGTGGTATGATAGCAGGTCATCAAGCAGCACAATATGTCCAGAAATTAAAGAAAGAAGGAGCACAGCTAGAGACACCTAGAGAGGAAATAGAATCTGAAGAAAAGAGAGTCTATGATAAACTACTCAAAACAGAGACGAGCAATGTAAGTGTATACGATATCAGAGAAGAGATAAGAACTGTAATGGATAGATATGTGTACGTGTTCAGAGACGAAGAAGGTCTAAAAACAGCGCTAAGAAAACTTAGAGAGATACGTAGTCTTGTAGAAAAATCATACCCAGAAGATAAATCACGTGTATACAATACAGATCTAATAATGTCGCTAGAAGCTGCTAATATGGCTGATGTAGCTTATGTTGTTACACAATCAGCACTGAATAGGACTGAGAGTAGAGGAGCACACTATAGAATAGACTACCCCAGGAGAGACGATGAAAACTGGCTCAAGCACACACTAGCAATACTTACTCGTGAAGGAGAAGTACAATTCTCCTACATCCCTGTAACAATAACTACATGGAAGCCTATCGAGAGAAAATACTAAAGATTAGGTGTAAATCATGTCTACGCGTAAATCAAAAGTAAAACTCCTAAAAAATATGCCTGGAGTAGTACGAGCTAGTATAGACCCATTCCTAGTTAGAGCAACTAATAATCCAGAGAGGATAATGTTCATCTTACATAGAGTCACAGGTGTTATCATAGTACTATACTTATTCCTACATATCTATGTAACTAGTAATACTATAGATTCGGCTAGATGGAATAGCTTAATGGAGCAGTTTGGAGCTAGTATAGTTAACAAGATAGGCGAGTTTATAGTAGCAGGAGCAGTAATATTCCACGGACTTAATGGTATCAGACTATTACTGGTAGAATTCTTCGGTGTAGGTATCGGGAAGCCAGAACATCCAAAACCACCATATATAGCACCTAGCCTGAGAGCTGCACAGCGTAAAGCTATCTACATAGTAGCTGTACTCTCAGTAGTAGGCTGGATAATAGCTGGTATTTTAATTTTTACAGGATATTTAGAGCTACCACTATGATCTGGTGATAATAATGGCTCGTTCATCTAGACTGAATATATGGCAGTATATTACAGCTATACTCCTCATACTAGTCCTAGGATTCCACCTAGCAGAGAGAATACCTGGACTAAGCCCACTAGGCGTTGAAAGCTACGAAGAAAGCCTAGAAGCACACAAAGTCGAAACAGCATACAATAAGTATAGCATAATACTATCAATACTACTAATAACAGCTCTCTTCCACGGTCTCAATGGACTACGTGGAATTCTACTAGAATATAGACAGACAAGCAACTGGACACTACTAGTAAATATAATCATAATCGTGTTATTCTTAGGCTTCTTAGCCTTTGGATTCAGAACTATATATATCCACATAGCATCGCCCTAGACGAGGTGAACTATGAATGGTAGCTCGATCTAAATTCCAAGAACTACTAGCTGCTACAAGACAACCACCAAAAGAAGTCACAATTAGAGTGAAGAGATATGATCCAGAAACAGGCAAAGTATGGTACCAAGACTATAAAGTAAAAACATTCAGAGGAATGACTATTCTTGATGCACTCCTCCAGATAAAAGAAAAAATAGACCATACTATTGTTATGAGATATAGTTGTAGAATGGGTGTATGTGGTAGCTGTGGCGTAGTAGTTAATAAGAAACCATCACTAGCATGCCAGACACAGATAGCAGCTGTAGCTAGCGAAGACAAACCAATAGTTGTAGTAGAGCCACTATATAATTTCCCTATAATAAGAGACCTAGTAGCTGATTTTGGAGACTTCTTCAATAAGCATAGAGCAATCAAACCCTACATCATACGTAAAGATCCCGACGAGGTCGAGAAAGGAGAGAGAGAATTCATAATGGATCCACACGATCTACACGAGATATACGAGTATAGCCTCTGTATAATGTGTGGTTTATGCTACTCAGCATGCCCAGTATCAGCTGGAGACCCGCTCTACTTGGGACCTCAAGCACTTGCACAAGCATATAGATTCATAGCAGATGTAAGAGACGAAGGATACGAAGAAAGAATAAAAATAGTAGATACTGAACATGGCTGCCATAGATGTCACTTTGCAGCAACTTGTAGTGCTGTCTGTCCTAAAATGGTTGATCCAGCAAGTGCTATACAGAGACTAAGAAAGATAGTATTCATGAAGACACTAGGATTTTGGAAAAAGAAGAAAATAACACAAATAGCAGGCCCTCTCAAGGAGCCACTTAGACAGATAGAAGCTAAATACGCAGTAGAAAACATACTAGAAGGAGTAGATCCAGAAGAACAAGCAAAAAGAGAAGAAAAAATAGACCTAGAACTCTAGTACCTAGCCATGTTTTTTCTCTTTCTATACTATCTGTTCTACTCTTCACCTCCACTAATCACTACGATATAGTGTTACTCTAATCTTAAGCCCAAGCTTAGAACTACTCCCTAAGAATTCATCTACATCACTAGGTTCTACAGCTTCATCCTCTATAGCAGTAGCTACTAGTATCCCTTTACAGAATTTTGCATAAGCTGTCTTCTCCCCAGATCTAAGAC
>JALTYD010000173.1 GCA_027046525.1 Pyrodictiaceae archaeon | reverse complement strand
ATATACATACTTCTCTACTAGGCCACATACTCTAATCCTCGGCCGAGGACTCCCATAGTTCATGCTTGTTCTATGTAATTATAGTAACAACTAGTAGCTACTATTATGAAGAGAGAAGATTTGTGAACTAAAAAACTTAAGTGAAATAAATTCATAGTGTCTAGAATTATCCTATAATGTTATTCCTGTTTCATCTTCTTTAGTTCTTCTTCTCTAAGTATTCTCCTAAGTATCTTACCTACAGCTGTCTTAGGTAGCTCGTCTCTAAATTCTACTATCTTCGGTACTTTGAATTCTGCTAAGTGCTTTTTAGCGTACTCGATTATATCATCTGCTGTAACTCTATCTTTACACTCATCGGTTAAGACGATAAACGCTTTTGGTCTTTCTCCTACATTTGGATCTGGTATACCTACTACTGCTGCTTCTTTCACACACTCATGGCGGTATAGTACTTCTTCTATTTCTCTGGGGAATAGCGTTATACCTTTGTACTTTATAGTGTCCTTCTTTCTATCGACTATGTAGAAGTATCCTTCTTCATCCATATAGGCTATATCTCCTGTCCTTAGCCATTTCCTGCCATAAAGCTCGAAGAATACTAGTTTGTTTTCTTCATCCATCTCGTAGTAGCCCTTCATGACCTGTGGACCGCTTACTACTAGCTCGCCTACTTTACCAGGTGGTAGTAGTAGTGGTTTCTCTATATCTGCTATTGCTGCTAGAGTATTAGGTATTGGTATACCTATACTACCAAGTTTAGCTCTTCCATAGATAGGGTTGACATGTGTTACAGGACTTGTTTCTGTTAATCCATAGCCTTCACGTAGTTTTGCTCCTGTAATCTCCTCGAATTTCTCAGCTACTGCTTTAGGTAGTGGAGCTGCACCACTTATACATACTTCTACACTACTCAAGTCGTACTTCTTGATGTCGGGTTTGTTTATTATTAGTGAATATAGTGTTGGTACTCCGTGGAAGATATTTGCTTTGTATTTTGATATACTCTTTAATAGTCTATCTAGGTCTAGACGCGGGAATACTATTATTCTAGCAGCTCTATATACTCCTAGGTTAAGTACTGCAGTCTGGCCGTAGATATGGAACCATGGCAGTATACCCACCATTGTATCTCTTGCTTTTATGTTTGGTCTCCACCAAGCATCTACTTGTAGTACGTTTGCTACTAGATTGTAGTGTGTAAGCATTACACCTTTAGGTACACCAGTTGTACCTCCTGTGAACATTAGTACTGCAAGATCTTCTCTCGGGTTTATGTCAGGCTTAGGCATCTCTACTTCTCTTGAGCCTATTGCTAGTAGTTGTTTAAACTTGATAGTCTTCTCACCATCATAGGCTATTTTTGGCTTCTTTTCTTTCAGTCTGTATAGGAAACCTAGAACTGGTGGTAGATAATCATCTATACCTGTATATACTACTACATCTACACTTGCTCCTTTTTCTTCTAGTGCTTCTCTCACTCTATCAGCTAGTAGATCTAGTGCTATAAGTATACGAGCTCTACTCTTTTTGAGCTGTCTAGCTAGCTCCTCACCTGTATAGAGAGGATTCACAGGTGTAACAGTTGCTCCTGTCTTCAGTACACCATAATATGATATAGCGAATTGTGGTGTATTAGGTAGGTATAGAGCAACTATGTCGCCTTTACTAATACCCCATTTGCTGTGTAGAGCTTTAGCGAGATTATCAGCAGATTCTCTATACTCTCTATATGTGACTTTCCTACCAAAGAATACAAGTGCTTCTTTATCTGGGTACTCACTAGCTGTACGATCTAGGAAGCTGTAGAGTGGTATTTCGGGTATTTCTATCTCAACTGGTACTTCTTTATCATACCATTTAGTCCATGGTTTTTTCGATATTATTTCTTCGAATACTTTTTGGGATTCTTCTGGTGTTGGTGTATAGGTTTCAGGAGCTTCTGATTTAGCCACTTTTTAATCACCCTCCAAAATTATCTTATAGTTGTATGTTCTAGCTTTTATTTCCACCTCAAAAATGAGTAGAAGTTATAGTTTTCGAACTATAGAGTTTAGATAGTAGTTGTATAGAAGGAGGGAAAAAAGAAGATTAGCCTCTAGAAGCTTCTATCAGTTGTCTAAGTTTTGCTGTTTCTAGTACATTCCCAGTTATTCGTAGTTTTCCTCTCATAAATGCAGCCATTGCATCAAGTTCTCCACGTAGTATCTGTAGTAGAGTATCTCTATCTGTTGATAATGTCGCTACTGGTGATGAGTGTTTTCCTTCTCCTATTCTGTATTCTCCACCGCTGAGCTCTATGTAGAACTGTGTTCCATCGTCTAGTACGAACTGGAATACTCTATGCCAAGTAGCCATCTCGTTTCCTATTTTTTCCTTGGCTTTGTTGAATACTTGGTCGAATAATTCTCTAATTTCTTCTAGACTCATACTATCCTCCTCCACTGCTCCTTAGATGACTTCTATAGTACAAAAGAGTTTCTCTATACTCATAGTCTAGTGTTATACTC
>JALTYD010000172.1:3946-11648 GCA_027046525.1 Pyrodictiaceae archaeon | reverse complement strand
CTATTATAGAGTAGTAGTTTTCTCTCTTAATAATCTCCTTAGCTAAATCTCCAACAACTTCTCTTAGCTCGACTACTTTTCTATCAACTTCATTCTGGTTCTCCTGTGACAATATCCGTACACCCGTTCTAGTTCTAGTGGGGGATAGTTTTAATTTTCTCACTTCCCATTTAAGCCTAAACGGTCGGTACGAATAGGGTGCTTACAGCAGCTCAACCATGAGTACCTAGATATGATAATAATACTTTGGTGCATTTAGATGAGCTCTTCAACACTGCCTGGCATGGAAGTAAGAGAACTTGGTACTAGACAGGGCCTTAGACTAATAGAGCTAAATATTGGAGCACAGCACCCAGCCTCTGGACATATGAGGATGATTGTATACCTCGATGGTGATGTTATCGTCGATGTTGATCCAGATATAGGTTATGTACATAGGACTATGGAGAAACTAGCAGAGACAAGAGAATACGTTAGAGTAATAAGTACAATAGAGAGAATGACTATAATCGATGCATGTAATGTTACTCTCCCCTACGTAGAAGCTGTTGAAAAACTACTAGGCATAGAGCCTCCGCCCAGAGCTAAATACCTTAGAACTATTCTCTGCGAGATAAATAGGATCTCTAGCCACTTATACGGGCTAGGTCTTGGAGGTATCTTTCTAAACCATTCAACAATGTATATGTGGGCTTTTGGTGACCGTGAAGTCTTCCTACACTTAGCCAATATGCTTACTGGTGCAAGACTAACGCATACATATGCAATTATGGGTGGTGTTAGGAGAGATCTACCTCAAGGTTTCAGGGATGCATTTGAGAAAGCTAAGAGATATATGACTAGAAGACTTAAAGAATACGATAAGATATTCTTTAACAACCCAGTTGTCAGAGGAAGACTAGAAAACATAGGAGTTCTACCTAGACGAGATGCTATACTCTTAGGCGCTAGTGGTCCTAATTTGAGAGCAAGTGGTGTTGAATATGATGCACGTATGACTAAATATGCTGCCTACGAAGAGCTAGATTTTAAACCAGTAGTAGGCGAAGCTGGAGATGCACTCGAGAGAATATGGGTTAGACTGAGAGAGATAGAGTATAGTCTAGAGCTTATAGATCGTGCACTCAAACAGCTACCTGAAGGACTATTCTTCAACGAGAAATATGTCAAGATGGCACCACCTGCAGTTAAACACTGGATTGAAAAAGGTAGAGTAAGACTCCCGGGCACATATATCAGATTAAAGACGAAACCTGGAGAGATAATAACTCGTGCAGAGATGGGCCATGGAGAGATAACTTACCACCTAGTGAGTGATGGTGGAATTAAACCCTATCGTTTAAGGATAGTTACTCCTAGTGCTCGTAATTTGATCCTCTTCAAAGAATTACCTAAAGGCCATCTACTTATGGACTTCCCTGCAATATACGGTAGTCTAGACTATTTCCCTCCAGAAGCTGATAGATAGGTGTAAAGAATGGTTCTCGATATAGACTTGGTAGGCACGATATCTACATACCTAGGCTTACCCCCGGAGCTAGTAAGAGCGGTTCTAGCACCTCTCATCTATCCAGGTCTAGGAGTCTTCACAGTTATTGTATTATTCCTTATATGGGCTGAGAGAAAGATTGCAGCTAAAGTCCAGCTAAGAGTAGGGCCATACTATGTCTCTAAGAGACTACATGGAGCTCTACAAATGCTCGCTGATGGTATACGTGTAGCTTTCCAAGAAGTAATCATACCTTTAGAAGCCGAGAAACCAGCTTATATTCTAGCTCCAATACTCTCATTTGCAGCACTAACTGTTGCATTCGCAGTAGTACCCGGTGGGCCGGGTATATATGGTTTCTCGTCATCTATGAGTCTATTGATTGTTTATGCTGCAATTTCAGTGTCGCCAATACTAATAATACTAATGGGCTGGTCTTCGTCTAACAAGTTCTCCTATATAGGTGCTGGTAGAGAAACACTAGTAACGATAGCTGGCGAGGTAACACTACTAGCTTCGCTCCTCTCTGTAGCAATGATGTATAAGTCTCTAGACATCCTAGAGATAGTCGAGATACAGCGTCAGACAGATATTATAGGCTTAGTTGCTAATCCACTAGCTGCATTACTATTCTTCATAGCTGCACTACTACTCACCGATAGAATACCCTTCGACCTAGTCTTAGGAGAACAAGAGATAGTACAAGGCCCATTTACTGAATATACTGGTGTACTCTATGCATTAACACTAGCTCTAGACTATGGGAAGCTCTATGTATTGATGCTATTATTTACTAGCTTGTTCCTAGGTGGCTGGGCTCCATTTGACTCAGTAATCCTAGGAGTAGTAGCTGTTCTCGCTAAGACAATACTACTACTGCTACTCGCTGTATTTCTACGCTCTGTATATGCTAGAATGAGGATAGACCAAGTTGCATCTGTGTTTTGGGGGAGATTATTCCCTCTAGCTCTATTATCATTCATTATATCTGCTCTAGTAGCACCACTCTATGGATAGGTGGAGGAAATGGAGAATAGAAGTGAGAAAGAGATTCCTTCTAGAAAAAGACCTAATCTAGTGAAAGCCCATCTTGATGCTATAACTATTGGTTTAAAGACTCTACTTACTCGAAAACCTATGACTATGATGTATCCAGAAGTCTCAGAAGAGTGGCCTGAAGGATACCGAGGAGTCATAATATACTTCTATGATAAGTGTATAGGGTGTAGTCTCTGCTCACAGATCTGTCCTCCTCGCGCAATAAAGATGTACAAAGTACCTGGTGATAAAAGACTAAGACCAGGATACGATATTGGTAGATGTATATTCTGTGGATTATGCGTAGAGATTTGCCCTGTAGATGCTCTAGCAGAAAGCAAAGTTTCTGATAAAGTATTTGATAAGCTCGAACAAATGGTTTTTGATCCCATAGACTGGACATTCTTCACGAAAGATCTACAGAAAGAACAAGAAACTAGGAGAAACAAGGTAAGAGTAATAATCGACGAAGAGGTGGGTCTACGTTATGAATCTACAGTTACTAAGTGACTTCGTACTAGTACTATCTGTATCTATAGTAGTACTAGGATCTATTGGAGCTATAATATCGAGAAAAGCTATGCATATGGTAGCACTTCTTGCAGTCACTGCGCTGGGAGCAGCTGCAATAATAGCTATACTAGGATATACTTATCTTGCTGCATTCCACATCATTGTATATGCAGGTGCTGGAATTACACTAATGGCTATAGTACTAATGTTTCTAGGCGATATCATCGAGAAACCTAGGATAAGTATAGAGAAAGCACTACTAGCATTAATCCTAGCACTCGTAATACATATACCTCTGTACACTTATGTATCAGCTAGAACTTCTACAACTAAGCCAGAAATGCCTAGCTTCGAAGAAGTAGTATCAGTTTTCGTAGATAACTGGGTATATACGATTGTAATAATGATAACTCTTGCAGCTGTAATTATAGAAGCTGTTGCTATAGCACGCGGTCTCAAGCCCAGACGGGTGGTAACATGAAGTCAAGTATTTTTTATTTCTATATATTCGTTGAAAATGGAAACAAATAATTGATCTCGAAGGTGAACCCTAATGAGTACTCAGATAGCACCAGTAGCTGTGTACGCTGCAATCATAGCATCAACAGCTACTGGTATATATGGAGTTATGACTTCAAAGACTCTCATAAGGCTCCTCGTATCTATAGAGCTTTTCTTCAACTCAATTGTACTATCTGCTGCATATATAGGGTATACACTAGGTGTTGATCCCGGGTTCTACTCACTGCTTATCGCGATTATTCTATTAACCATAGCTGAAATGGCAGTTATTGTAGCTCTCGTAGTCCTATTATATAGACGTAAGAAAACCCTCGAGCTAGATGCAATGATGGAGTTGAAGGGGTGAAAAATATGGGAGTAAATGAAGTATATGTTCCACAATATACACTCTGGCTATCTATACTAGCTCCTATAGTCTCAGGAACACTAAGCGGGCTACTAGGTAGTAGAATCAGTGGAAAAACACATATGCTAATATCTACCATATCATGGATTTTATCTTTCTTCTTAGTACTACCAGCTATGAAGACTGTTATACTCAGTAGCGGCAAGATTATTGCTGTTGACCCAGTCTATGCTCTCATCCCAGGCCTAGGACACTTTAGCTTATTCATCGATGGTATCTCTGCAGCATTTGCTCTAGCAATAATACTAGTATCTCTACTTATTGCTATCTACAGTTATCCATATATGGAGCATCGATTCCATGAAATGGGTATACCTCCAAGCTGGGGTACATACTACATACTATACCAGTTCTTTACAGCTGGTATGCTCGGAGCAGTACTAGCAGGTAATGGTATTCTCTTCTATCTATTCCTAGAACTAACACTCATACCGAGTGCTCTACTCATAGTATTCTACGGATATGGAGAGAGGATAAAAGTAGGACTAATATATCTAGTATGGACACATATTGGTGCTCTCCTATTCCTCCTAGGGCTATTTATTACTGGGACATATGACTTCTATATACCAGCAATAGGCTACGTTATAGGAGTATCAACAGCACTACTACCACTAGTACTAATACTAATAGGTCTTGGCATAAAATCGTCCTATGCAGGTCTTCATCTCTGGCTACCATATGCTCACGCAGAAGCACCAACTCCGGTATCTGCTCTATTATCTCCACTCTTAATAGGCATAGGTGGATATGCTGTTATTAGAGCAGCTGTTGGCTACTTCCCTGAGACATGGATATCTATTAGACCATTTCTCTTCGCATGGGCTATTATAACAATGCTCTACGGAGGCTTCCTAGTACTTGTACAACAAGATATCAAGAGGCTATTTGCATATAGCAGTATATCGCAGATGGGCTATATGCTCCTAGGCTTAGCTGTAGCCAATCCTGTTGGACAAGCAGGAGCAGTACTACACTATGTTGTTCATGCTTTTGGAAAAGCAATTCTCTTCGGTATTGCTGGAGTATTCATAGCTACTATAGGGACAAGAAGTCTGAAAGAGATGGGTGGACTACTAGCAAAGATGCCGATAACAGCAGCAGTAGCACTCGTAGGATTCATGTTAATATCTGGTTTGCCGCCTACAATGGGGCTATGGAGTGAAGTATATCTAGCATTTGGATACGCTAAATGGGGCTTGAGTCTTGGAGCTAGTGGATTTGCATCTACAGTTATCTTTGTAGTAGCTGGCATGACGTTAACAGCTATCTATAGCTTCATAGCCTTTAGAAGAATATTCCTCGGAGAAAAAGGCCCTAGAGTAGATAAGGCAGACGAGAAACACGCTGAGGGCTTACTATCCCCCCTCATTATACTAGCAGTACTTGGTGTAGCATTCTTCGTAGCAATAGCACTATTAGCAGAGCCTGCTCTATATACTCTAAAACAAGTCTACCTCCCCTAGGCTTTCACGTCGATAAAAGGTGAAGACTATGGAACCAGCAGAATACGCGTTAATATCTATTTTGGTGCCATACATAGTATCAGGGATAGTACTACTACTAGGTTATCTGAGAGTTAAGTGGAGTATAATTGCATGGATAGGCTCGCTTAGCATAGGCTTATCGTCGATAGCTAGCTTTCTAGCACTAGCTTATCTCCACGGCGAAGAATACAATAGAGTAGTATACAGGTGGGTTCCAGGTCTTCACGTAGATTTTGCTCTTAGAGTTGATATGTTGTCGGCAATAGTAGGTCTAGTTGTGGCAGTACTCAGTTTTCTGATAGGACTATATAGTATCGAGTACATAGGGTCCTGGGGTGCTGTGAGATACTGGTTTCTATATACGTTCTTCGTAGCCAGTATGCTTTTACTCGTCTATGCTGATAACCTAGTACCTCTCTTCATAGGCTGGGAAGGTACAGGACTATCAAGCTGGGGGCTAATAAGCTTCTACTATGATGAGCGTGAAGAAGCATGGGTAGGCGATCCAGGTAGAACAAGACTAGGAATACCTATGTGGTTTACGCCTACACATAGCGGTCTAAGAGCTCTCGGCTTCACTAGGGTAGGCGATATGGGGATGATCGTAGGAATGGGAGTTATATATGCGCTACTAGGGACAACAAGTATAACAGAACTCTTAGAAAATAGTACTCACTTAATTACACAACTAGGCGATATTACTGCTATCTGGATAATATTATTCTACCTCGGAGCTCTAGCTAAGAGTGCACAATTCCCATTCCACGAATGGCTTGTTACAGCAATGACTGGTCCCACTTCTGTATCAGCTCTTATACATGCAGCAACGATGGTGAAAGCTGGTGTATTCTTTGCTCTAAGATTCACACCTGCAATAGCTCTAGGTGCTGTTGCTGTAAAGGGGCTAGGTCTTAATGTTTTTGAGGCATTTACATGGCTCTCGCTACTTACTGCATTCGCAACAGCTACTATGGCTATAGTAGCTAGAGAACTAAAACTCATACTAGCCTACTCTACTGCTAGCCAGCTGTCGTATATGTTGGCAGCTATATTTGCTGCTGCAGCAGCTGGAGAACCAGCACTAGGAACACTCGGAGGTTTATCACACCTCGTATCTCATGCTGTATTCAAAGCAGCTCTCTTCCTCGCAGCAGGTGCAGCTATACACGCAGTACACAGTAGGTTTATAACAGACATGGGCCAGCTGAGACGCTTAATGCCTCTAACATTTGCATCAATGCTACTAGCTGGGCTTAGCCTATCTGCTATCCCTCCATTCTCTGGCTGGTGGAGCAAAGACATAGTTGTTCACGCAATAAACATGATTAGTGCAAATGCCGCACTAATCGCCCTATTTACTGCATTCCTAACAGCTGCATATACTGCGAGGATGATCTATTACGTCTTCTTATGGCCACATAAACCCCATGGTCACCCCCACGAACCTGGAAAGCTAATGCTATACCCATACCTAGTACTAGGTATTGCATCTCTAGCTCTTGGTATATTCTGGCCAAATATTGAATATTACATAGCAGAAGCTGCTACTATACACGAATTTGAACAAATAAAGTTCATCGTAATAGGCGGCACAGTAGTGGGGTTTGCCGGGTTCTCGATCATAGGTGTATACATAGTAAATCCACGTGTTTTTGCTTTTGTTGAGAAATCGACAGTACTTATAGCTATAAGAGACTTTCTATACGATAGATGGCTACTAAACCCAGTAATTTATAGAATAATAGTCTTGCCTAGCTATGCTTTCTCGAAGAGTCTCTATGTATTCGAGCAGTTATTTGATAGACTAGTACATATGGGTACTGCTTGGATAGGACAGATTGCAATGCGTATCTCGGGAGTTACCGAGCTGGCCTACGATGACTCTCTTCACATTAAACTGGTTAGAGTAGCATCTAGCTGGAGCTCTTTTATAAGATCTCTACAAAGCGGCGATATACGTAGCTACATAACCTATCTCATATCAGGTGTTATCTTGGTTGTCATCATAACCTATATAGTAGTTGGATAGTAAGGTGATGTACAATGATACAATATAGTAGTTTCGACATAGGCTTTCTAGCAAGTATAACTGCTTATAGTTTTACTGCACTTGTAGCTCCACTACTAGGTGCAAAAGCAACAAGACTAAGTCTAATAGTATCTACAATCTTATCGATTATTATTGTTTCATTTTCAGTGCTAGAGATACCATCTAATGGTTATTTAGAACTACTAAATGGGCTAATG
>JALTYD010000172.1:0-3936 GCA_027046525.1 Pyrodictiaceae archaeon | reverse complement strand
TACTACTTATCGTAGTAGGTCTTGCATCAATTGCAGCATCAGGTTATGCTGACTACTGGGATGCTGGAGAAGCCTTCTATGCAGTAATAGGTTTAATCGCATTAGGTGTTATAGTATTAGCACTAGCTAATAGTATCTATACTGTCTATGTAGCTTGGATCTTGGCAGCTATCTCTAGCTATATCCTAGTTGCACTATATAGAGATAGAGTATCTGCTGAGGCATCGATGAAATACGCAGTTAGCGGCTCAGTAGCTACTATTCTACTCCTCCTCTCTATGGCTCTACTCTATATCTCTAGGAGGACAGCTGAGATAGGCCCCATACTCGAAGTAGTAGATACACCTATAGCACTATCAACGGTCGTCTTAGTAGTAGTAGCTATTGGTTTTAAAATGGGAATAGTACCCTTCCATGGATGGCTTATAGATGTCTACGGGAATGCTAGACCAATACTCGTTTCGGTTGCAAGTGCATCTGCAAAGATCATAGTAGCTCTACTAGTTGTTAGACTTATAGCACCATATGCATCATATACACCACAAGTAGTATTCTATGCAATAGCTGTACTAGCAGCTATAACAATGACCTATGGTAATATAGGAGCCCTACTCACAGTAAAAGATTCCCCACAGAAACTATTAGCGTATAGTAGTATTGCGCAAGCTGGCTATATAGTGGCTGGTTTTGCTCTACTAGCTCGTATACCAGGTGCAGATAATAAAGCAGCAATAGCTGGTATAGCATTACATACGATAGCATATGCGTTTTCAAAACTAGCAGGATTCTTAGCTCTCGAATCTATAGGTTATAGAGAAGGAGAAGGCTGGGCGCGTGTAAAGGGTATGTACAAACATAAACCTATAGCTGCACTAGCATTCTTCATAGCACTAGCTAGTCTAGCTGGTATGCCACCACTTCTAGGATTCTGGGGCAAATTATACCTCTTAATAGCAGTTGTATCCGCAAGTAACATACTTGCACTCATCATGGCTATTAACATGGCTATAGGCGCGTTCTACTATGGATACTCAATATATATGGCATTCCAAGAACCAGAAAAACCACCATTAGAAACAAAACCTACAATAGAGCTCTCTGCTCTAATATCTGCTATCCTATTGATACTCGCTGTATTTATAGTACCTCCATGGTCAGCATATAATCTAGTAGTATACACATATACAGTCTTAGCTACTTAGAGCAAGAAACTTGAAAAACTAATTTATTGTATCACAACTAGTGGGTGGATGAGGTAGTAGGGACGTTCAGAGAACCCCAACTATGAAGACTGGTGGAGCGACCCTGACACCCCAATATACAAAAATCTTCACCCCTAATTGATGAATGAATATTTATTTTATCTCTAAGCAATAATCTAATTCTACAGGGAAGGTGCACTAATGAAAATAGTCTCAAAACTTGAAGGCGAAGGCATATTTACATATGATATTAAAAGCAATAAGTGGCTCAAAACAAGCAGAGAAACACCTATTAGACTATACGTGGTTTCAAAAGTTGTATGCCTAGGTAAATGCATAGACATGATAAACTATCTAGTAGAACGACTAGAACCACTTCTTAGAACTGGTATAGTTTCCCTATCAGTAGCTCTATGTAGAAACTTTAGAAAGTGTACCGATAGAGAAGCTTCAGAGATTTTTAAAAAATATAAGATAATAGCTAGTCCATCCCTTATACTCACAATCGAGGGTAAGTTAGAAGAAAAACTACAAGGAAGTCTAAGAATAGAAGAAAATCTTGACAATCTCTTAGGGAAGATCGAGGAATACGCTTACAAGCTTAATCCTCAAGTAAAATCAAAAATAGAGACTACCGTGAAAAAACCCCTAAAACCTAGAAGATTTGGTTGCTAGCATTATCTACTGGGAAATACTACTCTATTCTCGCTCTATGGAGAGTAGTTTATCTCGTATTCTAGCTGTAGTACTATATTTCTTTCATAGATGCTACATAGTTTTTAACTAACTCATAAATTCCTATATACTACATTAATTTACATGGTGGAGTGCTTGTATAATAGACTAGGACTTCGCGGCCTAGAACCCGTTATAGCAGTGATAATAATACTTGCTGTTACAATAGCAGTAGCAATTGCTGTTGTAGGCTGGATAACTGGTCTCTGGGGAGGACTTGCAGCAATAGAAGAAGTTAGGATAATGCCAGATAGTAACATTACTATAAACCCTGGTACAAATGATGATGAACTCTGGCTACACATAAGGAATACTGCAGAACAAGCTATTATAAATAAGGTAGAGATAGTAGGTTCTACAGCTATAATAGATCTATCACAAGCAACACTCTACGAGAGTAATGGTAGTAGAGTAGATACAACAAATAAAGAAATACTATTAGCAGCAGGAGACGAACTATGGATAGAGATTCCTCTGAATACAGATTTATCTCCAGGGACATTGTATACAGTTAAAGTATACACTAAAGCTGGAAATGTCTATAGTATTAGTATAGAAGCTAAGAAGTCAGGATAGTGTTATTTGAGTCTAGTGTTATGTTAGTCTAGTAGTTTTTCGATAGTAGATACTATCTTTTTCAAACTACTAAAAAATGATGGACCATAGTGTGCAAGAGTATCTGGTTCTAATACGAGTAGTCTACCTGATAACACAGCATCTACTCTATCTAAGCCTCTCTCTATCATCATACGCTGTACTCCCTCTCTGCTAATACTCGTGGAAGAACTCGGCTCGTATATAATAACTTCAGGGTTAAATTCCCGTATCAAGTCTATGCTAGGATTCAAAACCCAGGTGGTTTTTTCCTCTCCGAAAGCGGTTTTAGCCCCAGCAATCTCAAATGCATCTGTAATATAAGTAAATGCTCCTCCACTAACAGGGCCGCCCAGATCTATCTCATAGTATATTCTTACTCCTTCTAACCTCCCAGCTACTGATTTAATAGCCTCTAGTAGCTTGAGGGAAAGTCTTCTAGCAATACGTAGAGTACCTGTAATCATACCGATTTTCACGATATTGTCTAGGATCCCATAGATACTATTAGGAAGAGGTAATGGGAATACTACGTAGCCTTTCTCTCTAAGCTCTCTACTTACTCTCAACTGTGCACCAGTAGTTGTTAGGACTAGATCTGGTTGTACTTCCTCCAAAACAGAGTAGTTAACTTTATAGTAGCTTCCAGCCTTTGGCCTACTCATCGCCTCTCTAGGCTTCATACAATGTAAACTAACTGCAACTACTCTATCACCTAGTCCAAGCATAAACAAAGTCTCTGTAATCGCAGGCGCTAAACTAGCTATTCTCTTAGGCTCATCTGGAACTATAACATAGTCTCCTAGTACTTCCGAGTAGACTCTAACACTACCCATAGCTATAACCTAGCTCCTTGCCAGCAGTAATGCTATTCCCATCTACTCACCACTACAAAGAACTATAAATATATTCTAAGAATAACGATAAATACAAATAGGTAATCAACTACTGGTGCAGACTATGTCTCCTCTCTTTGATCCAAGAGCACTCGACAGAATAAAGAAGAAATACCAAGAATGGGAGGAAAAGACACTACCACAGTGGACAAAAAGACTCCCAGAACGTATAGAAGAGTTTAAAACACTAAGCGATATAGTAGTAAAGAGAATCTATACACCACTAGATATACAAGATTACGACTATATTGAAAAACTAGGTTTCCCCGGAGAATACCCATTTACACGTGGCATTCATGCAACTATGTATAGAGCTCGATTATGGACAATGAGACAATTTAGTGGTTATGGAGGACCCGAGGAGACAAACAAGAGACTAAAATTTCTAATAGAGCATGGAGAAACAGGCCTAAGCCTAGCATTCGACTACCCTACGCTTGTCGGCATAGACCCTGACGATCCTATGGCCGAGGGAGAAGTAGGCATTGTAGGTGTTAGTGTACCAACAG
>JALTYD010000171.1 GCA_027046525.1 Pyrodictiaceae archaeon | reverse complement strand
ATTCTACTTATAATACTGAATTTCCTAGATATTTCTAGAAATGTCTCAAGAGAAGGTTTTCTCAGTAATTCTTGGAATAAGAGGAGTGCATCTGCAAAAGCTTTTTCCCCTATATTCCTATGCATATCTTTGGTGGAAAGAGGTTCTCCGTACCAAATACTATAAACAGTTCTTCCACTACCAATAGGTATGTTTTCAACACGTGCATATCCAGGCCCACCAGGTGTTGTTCTTACTTCTAATCCTCTACCATAAAGCATAGCTACAACATCTCCTAAACCTGTCCCTGCTTCTACTTCGGCTATATGTGCATAAATAGCAGCTTCATCTATGGTCATATTTCTGAAAACACCATATCCTACTGTTATAGATAATGCTACTGCGGCACTAATAGCGTATCCCATACCAGGAGGAACTGGCAGGTTTATACTAATTCTAATTCCTTTGAATGCACCTGGTAGAATTTCTCTAACTGCCTCTACAACACTCATTTTCTTGTAACAGTGATTCATGAAACATATATCAATATCACAATCCTTCTCTCTACAACTCTCTACTCTAGCTATAACGTTTGGTTCAAGAAGAAGACCTGCACCAATACTACCAGATAGATACTTGTTTTCTCTAATAAAAGGTATCCATATACCTGTGATATGCAGTGGTATCTCTATTTGTGCGATATAGCTATTGTCTACTTGCAACCTCCTTCTCTCCTACTCTATCTCTCCATATAGTGGTCGGTTAGTAGTGTTCTTAGTATTTATGTATACAAATCTATTCTTTGTATCAATAGCTATTTATTGTGTAGTTTCATTTTCTGATCATATAGTGCCAGAGCTGCTATTGTCTTTGCATCCACAATGGCTCCTTTGCTAATAAATTTCCAGATATCGTCTAGAGATATCCATTCTATCTCAATTAGTTCATCAGACTCTTGCATAGGCATGTTAACTCTAACTAAGTTTCTAGCTAAAAAGACATGTATGACTTCTGTAGAAGTACCTGGAGAGGTATAAAACCAGCCTAAATACTCTATTTTATTTGCTCTATATCCTGTTTCTTCTAATAGTTCTCTTTCTGCTGTTCTACTAGGATCTTCACCTTCTTCTATAGTTCCAGCTGGTAACTCGTAGATCCACCTACCTATGATAGGACGGTACTGTCGCTCGACTAGTACTTCGTTATCTTTTATAGCTACTATAACTACTGCTCCTGGATGTATTAAGGCATCATATACTTTTTCTTCTCCCTTGATATTGTCTACAATCTGTCCTAGTACAAGTTTTCTTCCTCTACAAAGTATCTTGTACTTAGAACTTGCTGCTTTACCTATAGTATCACCCAATTAGGTAGAGTAATAAATATGGAGAATAAACATAAAGTAAATCCCTGGGTAGTTAGATTGCACAGATTATACGCTGTTCCCTTCAACGTAGCTATTAGAGGCAAGAAGATGTTAGGATTAGATGCTTTCTTCTGGAATCGTTTAGATCAGAAATTTAGGGCTGTTCTCCTAGTCCAGCCAATAGAATATCTCGACCCTCATCCACCTCTTGAAGCATGTCGTTTAACTAGAGATGTTCATATCGAGGAACAGATTCAAGATATCATAGATATCGCAACACTTGAACCAGAATTACCAAGGATAAAGGAAAGACCTAGTCTGGGTAAAAGATTACTAGAAATGATATTTCCAGGAGCAGCTATGGCTAGACTTAAACAAGCTAGCATTATAATATCAGAGCAAGAACAAGCTAGACTCTTAGCAAAAGAATTAGTTAATCTAGTCTCCTCAACTGAAACGTTCTGGGGATTGTTTGAGTACGATGAAGAGAGACAAATACTACTACCGCTGAACCAGAAAATGAGACGTATATATAATGCTCTTGCAGAGAGAGACAATGGGTATATTCTTGCCTCTAAAAAAGCATACTCTATATGTAGTGAAGTTTTTTAGTCTAATTAAGCTCTAGGGCTTTTAACATTCTTATGGGATGAAGAAATGTAGCAAAGTTGAACCTTAAGGGATGTAGAAAGGGCTGCTGGCGGACCACATCTAAGCTGAAACTATAAGAACATCTACGCCTTTCGCAATAGAGACTATCTTACTAGATACACTACCTACCATTAATCTCTCAAGAACTCCCAGGCCTCGTTTACCAACAACAACTAATCCACATCCTCTATCTCTCGCTATACTAAGAATCTCCTCTGCCGGGTCACCCACTCTAACGATACCTTCAACTTTATCTACGCTATACTTCTCTCTATATTCTTCTACTATATCATTTAGTCTTCTCGTAGCTTCTTCTCGTAACCTCTCATCACTTCTTATATCAGGTACCATGAAATCGCCTACAAGCAAAGTAGTCCTAGGCACAACTGTTACTATGTATACGTATGCATTACATAGACGAGCTAGTTCTACAGATTTTTCGAGAGCTACTTTGCTGGACTTACTTCCATCATAACCAGCTATAATGCATTTATACATATAATAATGCACCTCTATGACGATAA
>JALTYD010000170.1 GCA_027046525.1 Pyrodictiaceae archaeon | reverse complement strand
ACTTCTACCAGCTCTGTCCTATGCACAACAGCCAGGAGGACCCCCAACAAACGTCACAACTAGTGTTGAAGCAAACGTCAAACTAGCTGGCGAGACTATCGAAGGTAGCGGCTCAATAGTCTTTCTAGTAGAATTACCAGCTAATACCACAGTTGATGCAATAGGTAGTGGAAACATAGATTTAGATAAAGGAGGACTAACAGCTGACGCTCAGGCATCTATCAAAGCTACTCTGAGAAGACCAATACGGCCTGGAGAAGTAACACCAGGTAGTTTAAACTTTACACTAGATGTTAGTGGAACAGGCAATGTTGATGGATTATTAGTTACTGGTAATATAGACTTAGTTCTTAGTATTGAAATACAAGACATGATTATCAAATTCAATGGTACAATACAGCATTCCTCTACGACAGATATAGACAAGAATAAATCCTACACAGAGATACTAATAGAGAAAGCAAAAATTATACTTCCAGGAGCAATAGCTGGGCCAACTCCGCCAATAGGCCAGCCACCACAGAGTATAGAACTACTACTAGATCTTAACTTAACAATAACAACTGATCTAGAAACTGGCCGACAAGTACAGAAATCTACTATAAAGCTATACTCTGACAATCAGATGATCCTACAGATGATTGCACAACAACTAGCATTTCTAATTGGTAAATCACCATCTCAGCCAAAACTAGATCAAGCAACAGGCTTATACTATATAGAATTTAAAGGAGAATCACAATCCTATACAAAAGTAAATCCTGAAACACTAAGACAAATGCATGCTAATAGAGAGCTACTTGAACAAGTAGCAGGTAACTATCAATTCATGCTAACAGTACTAGTAAACATAGCTGATCAACAAACAGAAACTATAGCTAGGATAGATCTGAACCTAGACGCTAATGCTCAAGCCCAATGGCCACCTGAGCTAAAATACATACTAGAAGAAGAATCAAATACAACTATCGAAAATCTACAAGGCTCACTAACACTAGCAGATAACGAGACACACATAAAGCTAGCTCTACAGTACAACTATCTAGCAAAAACAACAGATCCCTACTTTGCTGCATCATCAATATACCCACTACTCGAGTTCTTCAAGACAGCAACAACAGGAAAACTAGTACTAGAAGCACTTCCACCTCATGCACTTCTCGTAGATGGGAAAAAGATAAACAGGATAGAGCTAACACCTAGAGAAGCTCTAGAGAAAGAAATCAAACTAATATACAATGGCATAGTAGTAGAAAAAGAAGAACTAGGTAAGAGAGTATATAGAGCAGTTGAAGAAAGAGAACTAATAGAAGTAGAACTAACAGGAGACGAAGAAGAATCTACAGTTCTAGCCTATTTCTCGAAAGAAGTAAACCTAGATGTAAAGAAGCCGAAGAAGAGAGTAATAGTATTCGCTAGAGAAAACACCATGGTAGACATAGAAGTAATAGAAGGGAATATACAAGGTAATGTATCTATCAAAGTACTAGATACTCCTCCAGCACCATTACCAGAAGGTACAGAATTTGCTGGACCAGTAGTAGATATCGACCTACCAGATATAGCAAAGAGAGTCAGGATAGGACTATCGTTTACAAAAGACATACCAGAAGGAGCAAAAGTCTACGTAGCACACTGGACAGGCAATAAATGGGAACTAGTAGAAGTAGTAGATGTAGACTATAAAGCAAAGATAGTAGTAGTCGAGCTCACAGGACTCTCTCCACTAGCAGTAGTATACCAGCTAGTAGAGACAACTACACCATCACCAACTCCAACACCTACACCAACACCTACAGAAACAACTCCATCACCAACACCTAGCCCGACACCTACACCGAGCCCTACAACAACTACCCCCACAGAGACTTCGCCATCACCAACACCTACAGAAACAACTCCCTCGCCATCTCCTAGCCCTTCACCGTCTCCATCACCATCACCTAGTCCATCACCAGCACCCTCGCCAACACCCACACCTTCACCATCGCCATCGCCGACTCCCAGTCCATCTCCCTCGCCATCTCCCACAGAAACAGAAACAACTCCGCGAGAAAAAGAACTACCAGTAGCCTACATAGCAGCTGCCATAGTCGTAGTAGCAGCAATTGTTGCAGCATTTATGTTAGTAAGAAGAAGATAAACAATAGTATAATAGACTAGATATAATAAATAATCTAGTAGATAATGGTTTTTTAGACGAGTCGCAATCAGCTATACTTATCTAGCTTCTAGCTCTTCTCCAAGTATATCTGGTAGTCTAATATACTTCCACTCGAAGTATTCAATGAGTGGCCTAGGTGATAATCTATAGCCTAGACTATTCTCTAGGAGTTTCTTCGGCTCATATACTTTGCCCCACTTATGTATCTTCTCTCTGAGCCATCTCTTTATCTTCCTAGTAGAGAGTTCTTCTAGTACTCCTGGCTCTTCTTCAACTATTTTATTCCTTATTGCTGCCGAGATCAGATTCCCAAGCGTATAGGTTGGGAAATATCCTATACTTCCATGACTCCAGTGT
>JALTYD010000169.1 GCA_027046525.1 Pyrodictiaceae archaeon | reverse complement strand
CCTGTATATACTATATCAATGTCTTCCATGAAAACCCATAATAGTGAAGCTATTTGAGCTATGCTTCTAAAGTTTATTGTCACTCTGGCTTTTAATCCTCTGATCAAGTCTATGAATAACCTATGATAAGAACTAGTTATGGGATCGTATTTCATATGTATTGATAACGATATTTTATCCTCGTCTCTGCTCTCAATTAGTAGATCTTTATAACCACGAGTATAGAGTATATGGTCACGGTCAAGCTCCTCTATTATAAGTAGACCATTATCCTTAATCAACATCATTGTTGAAGCAAGTAGTTTTACGAGATCCCATTCATTAAAATGAGCTAGTATACTACCATACATTAAAGCTATATCATTGTTTCTTAAACTCAGTTTATATGCTTCTCTAGCATCTACAACATAGGTATAAGCCTCAACATTCTCCTCCGAAGCAAACCTAACAGCTACTTTTAAAGCATCTCTCCTAACATCAATCATGTGAAGCTTAGTTCTAACACCATGTTTGTTTAAAATCTTAGCTAATGCAACACCACCAATACCTTTACCAGCACCAATATCAACTATAGAAACAGATTTCCGTCTTGATACATCATTAAACCATGGATGCTCAAGTAGTTTCTCGAAACGATCAAGAGCTTTCACGTACCTTTCACGACCATCAGGAGAATATGGATCATCCCTCCAATTAGCTATCCTATAAGCTATTTCAAGTTCATGAACCATATTAACACCTTCATCATGCTTATCTACACACCAGCCTCTATGTAGTATGAATTAAGAGAAACTAATGTGATTTTTCGCGTTGTTGTTCAGACAAATCTGCTAGATAAAAGATCTAAAAAATGTTAAACCTATTGAGGAGAATTATTAAGTAGGTAGTATTTTCATGCTCTAGGATGATCCAATGATGCCGATAGATTTGTACATTACTTAATGATTCTTTGAAATGTGAAAGCTCTATAAAGCATACAGGAATAACGATAGAGAATGTATACCACCCTAGGACTATAAGCCACTCATTGTAAATGCCTCTATAAAGCTGTTAAGAACTTTGCCAAGATGTATTTAATAAGTTAGAGAGAGGTTTTAGTGAATTCTATGATGAAAAGAATGATGTAATACACGAAAGGCAGTGGGAAGTAGTGTCAAAAATGCGTTGGCGTAGCCGTCAGAGTGTGCACAGAAAAATAATTGAAGAAATACAAAACGAGATCCAAATGTTGCAGTAGAATAAATCCTCCGGCGCATGATACATAATCATTTCTTCTAAAATGTTGCAGATTTTACTTGACTTCATGCAACAGAATGATATGAGTTCCAGCCTTTAGAGCTGGAGATCAGGTTCAAATCCCGAGGGCCCACTACTTATAAACACCATCCTTATCTTTCTTTGAAGCAACGGTACTGTTAACGGTTTTGAACAAGAACGTTGGGGACTTAGGAGTTAAATATCGGGCTAGTTGATGCTGAAAATATGCTATTCTAAGATAAAGTATTTAGCTACGTAATTTGTAGCTTTGCATTACTCCTTAATAGCTATAATTATCATCCTAGGGCTTTTTACGCTAAATTCGTTTCCATTATAATCTCCTAAGAATTTAGTAGGCTTCAGTCCGTAATTGTGTAGGAGCTTCCTCAGCTCCCAAGGCATATATAACCTTATGCTGAATTCTCTTTCTGCTACTAACTTATATGTATCTTTAGCCAGAAATTTTCTCTTAGATTTAACATACCCATCATTGAAATCGTAGGTGGTGCTCTTCAGGATAACATAGTTACCTGCCTCATACCATGTATCAGTCTTACCTCCGTAAATGTAGGCTCTAAAAGCAATTAAAACCGGATTCCATACATCGAGCAGGAACCTACCCCCACTTCTTAAGGCCCTTGAAACTCCTTCTAATACCTTCTCATTATCTTCATCACTAAAATAGCCGAAGGTGGTATAGAACATATAGGCACCATCGAATTCTTCGCGAAACCTTAATTTCCTCATATCACCTTTAACTATCTCAACAGAATCACTGACTCCGAACTCCTTAACTCTCTCCTTAGCTATATTCAAAAGATAATCACTTAAATCAAAACACGTTACTTTAAAACCCTTCTTAGCTAGGTAGACTGCATGTCTACCGTAGCCGCAACCAAGATCAAGGAGCCTTGAACCTATAGGTAAATTAAGGGCGTTAGCGATAAACTCAGCCTCTGCTTTATTCCTTTCCTCACTTTCAAAAGGTCTATAAGTCTCATAGTAAAGTCTATCAAAGAACTCCTTAAACCACTCGCCCAACCTACTAGATCACCCCATAAACTACTGTAAAGCTATCGGTAATAAGTAGGTAGACCTCTCCGTAATAGTTTTCCACATAAGGCTCAAATTCTAGCAGATCGTTACTAATTCTATAATGAGAACTTCGAATTAGCTTATGTACTCAAGGGGAAGAATGCATACATATTATAGAATGGTCAGCAGTTAATTTGACATACTTTACCTTATTCTTTATTCTTTACAC
>JALTYD010000168.1 GCA_027046525.1 Pyrodictiaceae archaeon | reverse complement strand
ATCTGATATAGCGCATAGCATTATTATTTAAACTCTATTCTACACTAACTATACAATGTAACTACCTTAATTATTACTAAGAATTATCAATGCTCTATGTTCACTAGTGTTTACTAGTCTCTGCATACTATTCCTCTATTGTGGGTATGGTGGATACGATTGACTAGGAGAGTTATAGTTGTAGGTGGTGGTGCTATAGGACTTACATCTTCTACTCTACTAGCTCGTAGTGGCTATAGAGTAGTACTACTCGAGGAGAAGAAGATCTTTAGTGGTGCTAGTGGTGTTAATCTCGGTATTCTTAGTCTACCTCTTGGTGTACTTGATGGATTCAGTATAGACTATGTTGAGAAAGCACTTAGTCTACATAATAGTTTTTCAAGAGAATATGGATATAGTCTTCTGCCTAGTAGTATTGTTGTACCTCTCAGGTATCTTAGAACAATCCTAGGTGAAGTTCTTAGAGCTATAAGCAGTATACATAGACTCGGAGTTAGATTTAGACGTATCGAGAATCTAGGTTTATCTCTAGTAGCTAGTAGTACTTTTCTCATCGATCCAGGAGAATATAGAGATACTCTTAGACGTAGACTAGATGAAGCTGGTGTAGAAGTACTAGAAGGTGTAGCTGCTGAAGAGATTAGAGTAGAAGAAAAGAGAGTTACTAGTATAGAGACTAGTAGTGGTGAAGAACTAGAAGCTGATATTGTAGTAGTAGCTGCTGGGCCTTGGACTCCGAAGCTCTTAGAGAGTATAGATGTTAAGCTAGATCTAGAGCCTATAAAAGGATATACTATAGTAGCTAGTACTAGTACACCTATAGACTATGTTATAGGTGTTGATCCTATCTTTATTAGACCTCATCAGCATAGGAGAGACATTATACTGATTGGAGGATATAAGATTAAGTCGAAACTAGATACTAGTATCGTAGAAGAACACATAGAAGAGATGCTCAGTAGAGCTGAGAAGATAGGAATAGTTGTTGATAAAGTCTTAGAAGTTAAAGTAGGACTAAGACCATGCTTAGATAAACCAATTACTACTATACTAGGTGCTAAAAACCTCGTAGTATCTACAGGGCACTGCCGGCATGGTATGATGCTAGCACCACTAGCTGCTGTAGAAGTAGTTGAGCTAGTAAAAAAGATTACTAAGAGTCTATAGGGGGTTCTACTCGGTAGTCTAGCTAGCTTTTCTTAAAGACTATATTCAGAGGACTCCTACCAGGCCAGTATGGTTCTCCTCTACTAATATCATGGTATACACCTACTAGTTTCCAACCACTATACTCTGCAAGTTCTACTACTTCATCTACTCCATATATTCTAAGCTTGAATGCTATCTCGTCGATATATTCTAGATCTTTGTTCCTCTTCTTGTAGAAGGCCCATCGAGAACTACTAGTTGAAGAGACTGGATCATAATCTGTACTCTCTATGACGAGTATATCTCCTAGATCTAATACATAGCTAGTTCTACTACCAGTATGTGCTAGTCTAGCTACTAGTAGATCTCTATTAGCTGTATTTAGTACTAGTAGTAGACCGTTAGTTTTCACAATTTTGTATATCTTCTCGAATAGTTCTCTGTCATACTTCTTATCTAGACAGTAGCCTAGTAGTGTTGTCCAGTTTAGATAAGCAGCATCATACTCTCCACTGAATAGTTCATCAACTCTATAAGCATCATAGACTATTGTATTGAAGTTCTTAGTTACTCTTTCTCTCTCTGCTTTCTTATTAGCATCTTCTATAAAGATATTCGATATATCGAGGCATGTAACATTGTAGCCCTTCTTAGCAAGTGGTATAGCTACTCTACCATTACCACATCCTAGCTCTATAATCTTGGAGCCATGTACTAGACCTTGTTTCTCGAAGAAAGAAGCTATAGAATCTGCTTCTAGCTCTCCTCTATCCCACATATTATCTAGTATTTTTAGGAAGAGGCGGGCTTTTTCTTCCCTAGTAAATATCTCTATAGGAGAGCAGTCTCTACTACCAATAGTATCAGCCTAGTCCTAGAAATAGTCTAGTTGTGTATTAATTTTTCGATAAGAATAAAGCTCTAGAATACAATTAATACTCCAGTATAACTATATACGAAATAAATTCTCTCACGTATAGCTTCTTATTAGTGCTTTATACCTATAGCCTCTAATATTCTCTGGTTTCCTAGTAGCTAGTACTATCTCCCATACTGAGCCAAGAGCGGAAACAGCTACTACAAATGGTATCTCTGAATATACTCTATGCTACACTGGTATGAGTATATTATGTTAACAAACAGATAGATATTAACAAATAGCTCTCTATAGGGCTAATAAATAACCTAGTACCAAGGTTTTGCGAGAATTATATAGAATGGCAGACTAGGTAGGATATGGTGTAGAGAATTGTATACTATTCTGATCACTGTGTAGAGCCTAGATAGTATTCTATTGTCTTTTCGAGGCCTTCTCTAAGACTAGTCTTAGGTCTCCAGCCTAGTTCTCTAGTAGCTAGTTTGATACTAGCTC